>JAFDBW010000077.1 GCA_019313105.1 Deltaproteobacteria bacterium
ATCCGCGATTTTCAGACCAGCAGGTCCCAGCAGCACCACCAGAATTGCCGGGAAAATGAACAGGATTAACGGTATGGTCAGTTTGACCGCCATCTTGGCGGCTTTTTCCTCGGCGATTTGTTGGCGCTTGATGCGCATATCATCAGCATGTACACGCAGTGCTGTAGCCATACTGGTTCCGAAACGAGAGGTTTGGACCATCATCGTTACCAGGTTACTTACTTCTGCAACGCCGGTTCGCACACTCATATTCTTCAGACTTTCGCTACGTGGTCTTCCTGCGCGTATTTCCCGGTTAACCATATAAAATTCGTCACTTAAATCTTTGTTCAAAGAGCTTAACTCATCACCGACCCGCTTGAATGTCATGTCGAGCCCCAAGCCTGATTCAACACAGATAACCATCAAGTCCAGAGCGTCGGGAAGTGCCCTAAGGATTCCCTGCTGCCGTTTCTGGATAATAAGACTCAGAACGATCGCAGGGATAAAATAACCGACAATTGCCAAAATCAGGCAGATCAAAAGTATTTGAGGGGTTAATGTATAAAACATCCCACGAAACACAAACAACACTGGCAGCAGACATGCCAAAACAAGTTTAAGCGCAAAATAGATCCGATAGCTTTTCTGCGTGCGGAACCCACCCTGCATCAACCTAATTCGGGCCTTCTGCTGACCTCCAGCGTTACTTGGCGACAAGACACGATGTAGAGGTGTGGTAATCTTTTCAATCACCCCATGATCCTTTTCCTCAAGAAGCCTTGTCTTCTTCGACGGGGTCGCCGGAGCGTCTTTTTGAAGCAACTTGCCCAACCTTCTGGACGTCGTATTTCGGTTGAGAAAAATCAACAGAAGCACGCCGACGAACAGAACAACGGAAAAGAACACGGCCAGGTTAATCAAAAACACGTCGCTGCTGCCGAAGGTTTTGTCGATGAAACTTAATATATTATCCATTGCTCGCTCCTACATCTCGATACGGATTATTCTGCGGATCATCATAACGCCTAAAATCATCATGACAATTCCCCCGGCCAAAAGCTTTTGGCCATCGGGTTCAATCCAAAGCATTGAGATATAATTGTAATTTAGAAAGTAAATGATCGAGAACAGCACTATCGGCAGCAGAACCAATATGACTCCTGACACCTTTCCTTCGGCTGTGAGAGTGGAGACGTGTCGCTTGAATTTAACCCGCTCACGGATCAACCGACTGATGTTATCAAGAATTTCCGCAATATTCCCACCGGTCTCCTTCTGCACCAGAATGGAAATGGTTAAAAAACGCAGATCTGAACTGGGCACCCGGGAACAGAGGTTTTCCAGCGCCTCATTGAGGGTCAGTCCCAAGCTGATTTCATCAACAACTGCTTGAAATTCTCCACCGAGGGGATCGGACATCTCCTCTGCAATCATTTCCAGCCCGGAAGACAGCGCATGCCCGGAGCGCAAAGCACGGCTCAGCAGATCGAGGGCCTCGGGCAACTGTGACTGGAATTTCGCCAAAGACTTTTGTTCGAGAGAACGCAGCCAAAGCAGCGGCACAAGCAAAAATATGCCGCCGAGGACCAGCCCGGTGGCGGCTGATCGATGCAAATAGAAACCAATTGTCACACCAACCACACCCAAAAGGAGGCTGGACAAGATAAAGTTTGTCGCAGAAATTGGCCGGCCGGATCTCAGCAACAATCGGTCAAGCCTGGACAACCGTGGTAAAGAGAGAAAAAATGCCTCCAAGACACCGGCCTTACTGAACACCTTCTTCTGATAAAGGTTCAGCTTGTCCTTGCCATGCTTGCCGCCTGCAGAAATAGAGAGCAGGCGCGTTTTCAACTTACGCTTTTCCACCAGTTTGTTGTTTGACCAAACTAGGTGGGCACATAGAACGCTCAAGCAGACAAACAGAAAAATGGCTCCATTAAGCAATATAGTGGGATGATCCATGGTCTCATGCTCCTTCCTGCACAAAAGGATCAGTCATTGGAAAATAGCTCTTCCGAAAAGCTGATCCCGGCCTGTTCGAGTCGTTCCGCAAACCTGGGTCGAATGCCTGTCGGCACAAATCGCCCCAAAACCTTGCCGTCCTGATCAAGGCCCTGTTTTTCGTAACGGAAAATCTCCTGCAAGGTGATTATTTCTCCTTCCATCCCCACAACTTCGATGACTGACATCATCTTGCGGGAACCATCCACCACACGGGAGACTTGGATAATCAGGTCGAGTGCCGAGGAGACCATGAAACGCATCGCCTTTTCCGGTAAGGAAACACCGGTCATCAACAACATTGATTCCAATCGAGTCAGGGAATCGCGGGGGGAGTTGGAATGGATGGTGGTCAAAGAACCTTCATGGCCGGTATTCATTGCCTGCAACATATCGAAGGCCTCAGTTCCGCGCACCTCGCCGATGATAATCCGGTCCGGACGCATCCTCAGGCTATTGCGAACCAGATCGCGCTGAGTCACCGAGCCGGCCCCCTCAATATTGGCCGGACGGGTTTCCAGCCGGACTACATGCTCCTGCTGCATTTGTAATTCCGCCGAATCCTCGATCGTTACGATCCGCTCCGTTGCCGGGATGTAGCGCGAAAGGACATTAAGCAGGGTCGTTTTGCCAGCGCCTGTGCCACCGGAGATCATGATATTCAACCGGGCCTTGACACATTTTGCGAGAAAGTCCGCAATTTGCGGTGTCAGGGCTCCCAGTTGCACAAGGTTCTCCATCTCGAGGACCTTGCCGCCGAAACGCCGAATCGAAAGGATCGGGCCATCGACCGCCAGGGGTGGGATGATGGCATTAACTCGAGATCCATCGGGAAGTCTGGCATCGACCATCGGGGTTGATTCATCGATCCGCCGCCCGACCTTTGAGACGATTCGATCGATGATATTCATCAAGTGAGCATCATTGACAAACCTGGCATTGGTTTTTTTCAGGACACCGCCACTCTCAACATAAACATCCCGATAGGTATTACAGAGAATATCGGAAAAAGAACTATCCCGTAACAGCGGTTCCAATGGCCCCAGTCCGGTTAATTCATCCTTGACCTCAGTAATGAGTGATTGCCTCTCCTGATCGTTTAGCAGGGTACTTTTGCCCCGAAGAAAATCTTCCACGATCAGTTTAATCTCACTGCGGATTTCATCATCCGTCAAAGTATCCAGCGCTTGCAGATTTGCCTCTTCTATCAATTTTGCATGAATCTGGTTTTTCAATTCGTAGAAATGTTCGTCCTTGACCGACATTTCAGGGACAGTTTCCACCACCTCCGGTTGAAAAACCCTCACAGGCTCTGCCGTCTGGTTTTTATTGAATATTGATTTAAGCATAGTGATCTCCTAGATAGCTTTGCCAAAGACACCTTTAATGCCCCGGTAGTCGCGATAGATATCAGGCTTTTGCATTTTTTTGACAAAATCGAAAATGTTGCGGGAAAACATGGCAGACGAGTTTTTCTGAACCAGGGGCAAACCACGATTAATCGACGAAACAATCTCCGCGAAGTCGTTGGGGAACGCCCAGTAAATAGTCCGTTTGAGGCTCTTTTCAACCTCTTCAATACTGAGCGTACTCCTCTTGATATAACGATTGATCACCACCTCGATGCGAGAATTGGCAATGCCAAGTTTTTCGAGATGCGTACAAAGCCGCGAAGCATTTCTGATCGCAGGTACTGACAAATCGGTGATGACGAAAATATGGTTCGACAGGTTCAGCGACGCAAGGGTCGTGTCATTCAGATGCATGGCGGGGCAATCAAGGAAGGTGTAGTCATAAAGTTTACGTGCAAGAACGAGAATCTGTTGCACATGCTCGACTTTGATATCCCTGATATCCGATGGATTATGCGGTGCGGCTAGAAAATCGAGAGCACTCTTATGCCGGGTTATGGCACCACGAAACAGAGAGACATCGAGACGATGGAAGTTTCGACATAAATCAACAATGGTCAGTTCGGGCATCGTATCGAGCATCACCGACAGATCCCCTGTCTCAAGACACATATCACATAAGGCCACACTCTGATTCTGCTGCCGGGCAACAGCTGCGGCGCTATTCACTGCAACGACCGAAGATCCGAGGCCCCCCTTGCTACTGATAAAAGTGCAAATCTTGCCCTCGGCAACCTTGCCGGCATTCACCCGCCTGATGCGGAACTCCTCGATGGCATCGATCAGGTTGTCAGCCTTGACCGGATTGCTGATAAATTCGCTGGCGCCTGCCTTCATTAGTCGGACGATATTTTTCGGGCTGATATCAGGAGAAATGACAAAAATAGACGCCTGGGCAAATTCTTCTTTAAGCTGGTGTAGCCTGGCGACGATATCGCCGCCTTCAGTTCCTTCGTCGAGGAGAATGATGTCAGGACTTTTTCCCCCGTTAGAAGCGGTCTGCTTCAGCTGCGGTCCATTTGACAGACTGAAGGCCAGTTTTGGCAGGGTGCTCAGAATCTCTGAGGCCTGACTCAGGATCTCCTTGCGAGTGCTCTCTACGAGTATATTGAGTTTATGTGGCATAAGAACCAACCTTTCTATAGTTCATAATTAAGACACGCATGCACTTACTGCACCAACCCAGGGATACTGCCGAATGTGCCAAAGTTCCCTCCGCCTCCGCGGGTCGGTTCTTCGGAAACATATCCGCATTCAATTTTGCCTTTGATGGTTTTGTCCGGTACTTCCAAAATATCGGTAATCGTGACCCGGGCAAACCCGACGGTTTTCAATGTTTGATTTGGGTTGTCACAATTATTCGGTTCATAAACAATCACCGTTGTCTGCCACACATGTCTGTTGCGCGGTACCGGAGGAACGGGGGGACCATTAACCTCTTGCGGATAATAAAGAGGGGTTACACCGTCGTCTTCATATAAAGGCTCTGCAGGAGGATCCGGAGGCAAGGCACCGGTCACTGGTCCGTTCTCGTCAGTTTGGACGGGTGTATCGTCAGCACCATAAACATCGTGCCCCTTGCGTTTAAAGAGCGTTAGCAGGTCCCCAAAGAGGTTTGCCATATCCCCACCTGAATAGCTGTAATCTTGACCGCCCACAGTGACCTCAGGGCTCGGTTTTACGCCGCTTATAATGTCACGCATATTAGGTGTATTGCTGTTATAATCCCAACTGGTCCAGCCAGCACAGGACAAGGTTGTCGGTGAGAAAAAGATTTCTTCTCCACAGGCTCCGGTGGGGCCGAAGAATTGCGCATCGATCCCGACCGGCAGTTCCAATTCGCCTTCACCAGCACTGCCTTGGCCGCTTAACGCCGCTGTCGCAACAGCCGACACAGACATGGTGTCAATCCCCAAAATTCCGGCCAAAAAAGTCGTGATCGCATTATTGGCCTGAGCGTCCCGCCGAGCGATGACACGGACAGCTTTTGGCTGTTCAGCCTGTTCGGTAAAGGGGTCATTGGCGGGATCAAAGGGGGGAGGAATCAAAAAATCCCAGCTCCCAATCAGTACATCACTTTCGTTGATAACAATGTCAACCTGGCCGGCACGGTTGGCTAAACCGGTCTCAATGGCTACGGTTTTGATATCAGCACATGGCCATTCGGCCATACCGCAGGCGAAGCTTAACTGTTCCTCAGGGGTCATGTTCTCGTAGTAATTCCCCAGCTTTCTAGTTGCAGCCAAGGCTGCTGCGTCTGCGACATTCTGCAATTCGTTACGGGTCACCATCAAATACCCGATATCGATAGAAAGCGCGGCAAAGCCGAT
>JAFDBW010000078.1 GCA_019313105.1 Deltaproteobacteria bacterium
GTATAAATCTTACGATTCAGAATAATGTTATTCATCAAGCCTTTTTGTCAGGTGTCAAACGCTTGCTGTTTTTAGGGTCGTCTTGTATTTATCCCAAGCTGGCACCCCAACCGATGCGTGAAGAACACCTGCTGACCGGTTTGCTGGAGCCGACCAACGAGCCGTATGCAATAGCCAAGATTGCCGGAATAAAAATGTGCGAGTCCTACAACCGCCAGTACGGTACAAAGTTTGTGGCCGTTATGCCAACCAACCTGTATGGACCGGGAGACAATTTTCACCCTGAGAATTCCCATGTGCTGCCGGCACTGATTCGTCGTTTTCACGAAGCGAAGTGCAAGGGTAAATCCGAAGTTGTTGTCTGGGGAACAGGCACGCCAATGCGGGAGTTGCTTTATGTCGATGACATGGCCAACGGCAGCGTTTTTGTTATGGAAATGGATGATGCAACCCTTGCCGAAAAACTTCTTAATTACCCGGAACCCTGTTTTGTCAATCTTGGTACCGGTGTCGACGTAACGATTCGAGAACTGGCGGAGGCGGTTAAAGCTGTTGTTGGTTTCGAAGGTGAACTTGTCTTCGATACCAAGAAACCGGACGGGACCATGCGCAAGCTCCTTGATGTTTCGAGGATGAAGTCTTTGGGCTGGGAGGCAAAGGTTGCGTTACGGGATGGTATAGAGAAGACCTATGAATGGTTCCTGAAGCACCAGGATTATTTTAGAGAGTAATCGCTGGAAAATTATATGTTTATGGAATCACAGATGAACACAGATCAACACTGATGAAACCTTAAGAAGGGCTTTTTTTTTGAGTTTTGAAACCACAGGAACAGCCTTTAATTTTTTTAAGGCTCTAGACCATCAGTAGTTGAAAGTGTTTTTAATTATCCGCGGTTAGCACTTCAAGACCCGCGATTCGAGGTACTCATGATTGTTCCCGTAATTCTCTCCGGCGGTGCCGGAACCCGCTTGTGGCCATTGTCCCGTGAACTTTATCCGAAGCAGCTGTTGCCACTGGTCGGTGACCGTACTATGTTGCAGGACACGGCTTTGCGCCTGAGTGGGCTGGCCAACCGAAATGCGCCATTAGTGGTTTGTAACGAGGCTCATCGTTTCATGGTCGCTGAGCAATTGCGACAGTCCGGCCAGGAGGCGAGCGCAGTGATCCTGGAACCCGTTGGCCGCAACACGGCCCCGGCGGTTGCGGTGGCGGCTTTGAGTACAATGGAGCAAGGCGAAGACCATGTACTGCTGGTGTTGCCCGCAGATCATGTGATTAAAAATGCAAAGGCGCTCTGTAAGGCCGTCAATGACGGACTCGGCGCCGTTGAAGAGGGTGCTCTGCTGACATTCGGAATTGTGCCGACGGCCCCGGAGACAGGATACGGTTATATAAGGCGAGGCGCGAAGCAGGAAGTGCGAAGTGCGAAACCAGGTCACGAAATTTATCCTGTCCAGGAATTCGTCGAGAAGCCTGCCCTGGCGACTGCGGAAGAGTACCTGGATTCCGGAAATTATTACTGGAACAGCGGCATGTTCATGTTCAAGGCGTCGGCCTACCTGGCGGAACTTGAAAAACACGCTCCCGAGATCCTCTCCGCCTCTCGCAAAGCCTGGCAGGGGCGCGTGTCTGACCTTGATTTCATTCGCCTCGACGGTGAAGCGTTTGCTGCCTGTCCGTCTGAATCCATCGATTATGCGGTGATGGAAAAAACTGCCCAGGCGATGGTCATTCCGCTTGATGCCGGATGGAGTGATGTCGGTTCCTGGGCCGCGTTATGGGAGGTCGGGGAGGCAGACACGCAAGGCAATGTCTGTTTCGGTGACGTCATCGATGTGGACTGTAACGGCAGTTATTTGCATGGAGGCTCTCGTCTGGTAGCCGGAGTCGGGTTGCAGGACACCGTGGTTGTCGAGACCTCTGATGCAGTGCTGGTCGTGGCCAAAGATCGGGTTCAGGATGTCAAACAGGTGGTCGAACACCTTAAGAGCTCTGAGCGCGAGGAGCACTTGTTGCATAGGCGCGTCAACCGGCCGTGGGGGGCTTATGAGGGCCTCGATTCCGGTGATGGGTTTCTGGTCAAACGAATCACTGTGAATCCTGGGGCAAGTCTCTCACTTCAGCGCCATAAGCATCGTGCCGAACACTGGATCGTGGTGCGCGGCATAGCCGATGTGACTTGCGAAAATGTCGTCCAGACCCTTGTGGCGAACCAGTCTTTTTACATCCCTATCGGCCAGATGCACCGGTTGAGCAATCCCGGTGAGACGATCCTGGAGATCATCGAGGTGCAAACCGGTGAACTCCTGTCTGAGGATGATATTGAGCGTTTCGACGACGTTTACGGTCGTTAATATTACTGTATGCTAAAAAATGATAACCACAGATAAACTAATATTATCGATCTGCTGTTCTCAGATTTGATCTGTGGCCCAAAAAAGGTTTTATGAAAATTTCATGCTTCAAAGCATACGATATTCGCGGGCGGATTCCCGACCAATTGAATGATGATGTCGCGTATCGTGTCGGTCGTGCCTATGCGCAGTTCCTGCAACCAAAAACTGTGGTGGTCGGACAGGATGTGCGACCGACGAGCCCGGTGCTGACTGCAGCACTGATCAGGGGCTTGACCGAGGGTGGGGCGGATGTCCTCGATCTCGATTTATGCGGCACCGAAGAAGTCTATTTCGCAACCTCGTATGCCCAGGCCGACGGCGGGATCATGGTGACGGCCAGCCACAACCCGGCCGATTACAATGGTATGAAGCTGGTGCGTGAAGAAAGCCGGCCGATCAGTGGCGACAGCGGCCTTGATATGATCCGTAAGCTTGCCGAACAGGGAGGCTTTAATGCCCCTGGTCGAATCGGATCCGTCTCTCCATATGAGCATCGCGTTGCTTATCTCAGACACTTGCTCAGCTACATCGACACGTCCGTACTGAGGCCATTGAAGATTGTAGTCAATGCCGGAAACGGGTGTGCAGGTCCGGTGCTTGATCTCCTCGAAAAGCAGTTGCCGCTGGAGATTTGCAAAATATGCCATGAGCCGGATGGCACTTTCCCAAATGGTATACCCAACCCGTTGTTGCCAGAAAACCGCGGGGTTACAAGAGATGCGGTGCTGGCCAATGGGGCAGGCCTGGGCCTCGCCTGGGACGGTGATTTCGATCGCTGCTTTTTCTTCGATGAGCAAGGCGAGTTTGTCGAGGGATACTATATTGTCGGCCTTCTTGCAAATGCGTTTCTGGCCAAGGAGCCGGATGCGAGGATCATCCATGACCCGCGCCTGACCTGGAACACCATTGATATTGTCGAAAAAGCCGGCGGGCAAGCCGTGATGAGTAAGACCGGGCATGCCTTCATCAAGGAACGTATGCGAGCCGAGGATGCGGTTTACGGCGGCGAGATGAGTGCTCACCACTATTTTCGTGATTTTTCCTACTGCGACAGCGGTATGATTCCCTGGCTGCTGGTTGTAGAAATGATGTGCCGTGAGCGCAAGCTGCTGTCGGAACTGGTCTGCGAACGAATGGCCAGATTCCCGGCCAGCGGCGAAATCAACCGGGTTCTGACAAATCCGAAGGCTGCCATTGCAGCGGTGGAAAAAAAATACACTGTTGATTCGTTACATGTTGACCGGACTGATGGACTTTCAATTGAATTTGCTGACTGGCGTTTCAATCTGCGCATGTCGAATACCGAGCCTGTGGTGCGGCTTAACGTAGAGTCTCGTGGTAATCAAGCGCTAATGGAAGCGAAGACGCAGGAGTTATTGAATTTCCTTCAGGTCATCCAATAACCCAGGGATGCGGCACGCGGGACGTGTGACGCGAAAGTCAAAAGCGTTGGACAATGTAACCACAGATAAACTTGGATGGACATGGTGAAGAATTAACCTGTGAGGTTTTATGGTATCAACGAATGAAATGAATCGCGTTCCGCGTTCCGCGTCCCGCGTCCCGGATTCTAAAAGAATCCTGGTAACCGGTGCTGCAGGTTTCATCGGCTCCCATCTCTGCAGGCGGTTACTGGAGCGTGGAGACCGGGTGACGGGCCTCGATAACCTGAACGATTACTATGATGTGTCACTTAAGGAAAGCAGGCTCAAGATACTGGAAAAATTAGA
>JAFDBW010000079.1 GCA_019313105.1 Deltaproteobacteria bacterium
CCCCAGGACAAAAGACTGCCATTGATTCATTCTGACAAAAAGGAATGGCCACCCGTCGCCGGGTGGCCATTTATTTTGGATTGTCGTGACAAATGTAAAAAGTGGTTCACTGATTGAGACTTGCCCGCACTTGTCGTAAATAGTCTGCGCCGATCTTTTCACCCCATTTGTCATACACCGGCTTAGCCCGATCAATTAACTGTGCTTTTTCCTCTGAAGATAGATTGTAGAAGGTGACTCCATTTGCCTTGGCTGCCTCAATTTGCTCAACTTGTTGTTTCCGGGTCAGGGAGCGGGCAAGGGCACTTTCCTCTGTAATGGTATCGAGAAGAATCTTGCGCAGATCTTGTGGCAGTTTGTTCAGCCACCGAGTGTTGGTAAGATGGATGTAAAGCCCCTGGGCATAATCAAGCTGGGTATAGTATTTGGCGACGTTGAATTTGCCACTAATGTTACAGACGATAGGGGTATGATCAAGGCCCGTAATGACTCCTGTCTGTAGCGCTTGGGGTACATCAGGCCAGGGCATGACTGTAAATTTAAGGTCCCATGCTTTATAGAAGTCTATATTGACTGGAGCTTGCGCAATACGAAAATTGATTGATTTTGCATCTGCAATCGTTTTAACAGGAGAATTCGTTGCCCATCCATAAGAGCCGTATCCGGTAACGTCCGCAACGAGGATGTTCTGATTTAAGGCCGCATCTCGAAACGGCTGCCAAAGTGCCTGATCGTTGCGAAACTGATCAAGCTTTTCAAATGTGTCAACGACATACGGAAGATTCACAATCCCGAGGGTATTCGAGACATTTGCTGCGGCAACCGACGAGCTCATCATGCCTTGTATAGCGCCCATTTGTAGTTTACGGATTACATCCTTTTCGCCCCCTAGTAATGATAAAGGGCGAAAATCAACGTAAAGGCGACCGTTACTTTTCTCCCAAACTTTGTCCCTTATCCGATAACCTACCGCAACACCTTCAATTGCAGGATGGCCAACACAAGAGAGGAGATACTTAAATTCTGCACCACTGGGATCAAACTTTGGCTGCCAGTTTGCTAAAGGGTCGTCCTTGGCTTCTGCAATAATCACTGGAATCATAACCAGAATTGTTAAAACAGTGATTATAGATAGGTGTAGCTTTTTAATTTTCATGGGGCACTCTCCTTGAGCAATAATTGTGGGTGCGTGGATGGTAGCACCAACATTAACTTAAATCAATTTACTGTTGGGCTATTTGCGAAATTCTCCCTGCTTCTGTGTAAACCTCCCCATTTTATTACCACTCATGACGAGACAAATCCGGTATTGGGTAACGGCTGGATATTCCTTCGGGCTGAGGGTACCCAGAATTGAAAGAAAATCTGAAATCCCTGGATGCCCTGCTATGTAAAAATGGCCCATCCAGGAAGGACGGGCCATTTTTTCATCTTATTGATGGGTATTAATAGTGAATTTGAGGTTCAACCCCGCTTCGTCAGTTTACTTATCAAGGCCGAGGGCTTTGATCTTGTCGATAATCACTCGGTTGTCCGGCACCCCTCTGACGATCAGGCGGATTGTGCCTGTCTTGTCGATCAGGTAGTTGATGCGTTCTCCGGAATAGAGTTTCTTTATCGCACCTCCTCGGTCACTGACCAGGGGGTAGGTAATACCAAATTCACCGGCAAAACGCTTGACCGTATCCAAGCTGTCACCACTGATACCCATGACCTGGGTATTGAGGCCTTCCAGGATCGCCATGTCCCTTTGAAAGGCCAACGTTGTGGTTTTTCAGGCAGGGGTGTAAATGGCGAAATAAAACGTCAGGATGACGTTTTTTTCCCCCAAGAAATCAGCGAGCGACAACTCGCCCTGGTTGGTTTGTGCGGTGAAGCCCGGCGCTTGGTCTCCGACGGACAGGGCCAGCACCGGTGAGGCCGCCAGGATCAGCACGGCGGCCATGACTAAAACCAGTTTAATTCTCATCGAACACCTCCTTGCGAAGGCTTCAGACCCATTCCTACGGCAAAGCCTTAGCGGGTTTGTCTGGATAAATCAGGGAGAGAGGAATGTTTATATATAATATTAAACACCGGGGAGCGGATAATCAATTTTTTTCACCCGCAAAAGTAGCGCGCTTCAGCAGATGTTTGCAGCAGCGTGGATTTATACATCAGGTTCCTGATAGGATGAGCAACAGAAAAACCCCACTCGGATCTGAAAGGAGATGGTCTCATGCCTGCTGATGGACTGGCCGCTAACCTGCCTCCGAAGGCTTTAAAAATCCTCACAGGCTTGCATCTCATCTGCCTGGGACTTGTCATGGGTGCCGCCGCCGGGTTGCTTGTGAGCCTCCGGCTCATGTACACCCGGGGGGACAACCTCGACCACCTGACCGCGGACTTGTTCCAAGCGACTTTGGTCAACGGTCTTTTCATCTGGGCGCTCTGCGGTTTGCTGGCCACGTCCATCGCGTTCTCCCTGTTTAGCTCCTGGGGGTTTTCGCGTCACACCTGGATTGTCCTCAAATGGGTGGGCCTGGCCCTGATGGTGCTTTGTAGCGCCAACTGGCTGATCCCGGCGGTGGACGGGATGGCGGCCCTGTCGGATGGTCTTTACTCGATCCCCGATGCAGGTGAGCGGTATAGTGCCTTGTTTCGCCAGGCCGCTGCCATGGCGTCTGTGGTGATCGGCATCGGGGTGATACTGGTGGGACTCTCGGTGTTCAAGCCCTTCGGCCTGTTGCAGAAAGGGCAACCATCGCACCGCACGATCATCATCATCCGCGTGGCCATTCTTCTGCTGGCGGGAGGGGCCGTGGCCGCTATTCTCATGGAATCGGCCAAACTGCGAACCTACCGGCAGATGGAGATTAGCCACGTTGAACCGGCCTTTATTCGTGATGGCGTCTACCGTGGCGCAGCCAGCGACGGGTCCTTCACCTACGAGGTGGATGTCACAGTCAAAGGGAAAACCATTGTCGAGGTCACAGCCGTATCAAACCGCGCGACGCCTTATGCCCGTTATGCCGAGGGTGTATTCAGCAGGGTTCTGAACAACCAAAGTCCAGCCGTAGACGCTATTACCAGGGCCACTACGAGTAGCAAGATGCTCCTCAAGGCTGTGGAGAACGCACTGTCAGGGGCGTCCAGGATTGAGAAGTAAAAGTGGGCAGGGTGTGATTATCGAGTCAAGTATATGAAAACGTACTTTGAAACCTATGATTGAGGGTGCCAGATAGATCAGCATTTCCTGTGCTATTGTTATAATAGCCTAGACTTCGCTCTCAAATGTCCTGATAAATAAAAAAAGCCCCACAATCAGGAGGTAGAGACTGTGGGGCGAGCTTTTCTATGTTGAGGAGGTTTAGAAGAAGATTTTCTCTGACCCGCCTGCCACAGCAAGTCTTCGATGGTTTTAAGATAATCGATTGTTCAAGGAAAATATACGTGGTGTCTCGTAAAAATTGAATCTCCATGACACGAAAGTGAACTGTGTAATAACACACTACCGGGGGTGTGATTGATAGCGTTCAAGGCGTTTCGGGGCCGAAATGGTCATCAGCCGATACATCTGTGTTAATCAAAGTAACGAGAGGATTGGGACGTCGGACCGGCTCGGCGTGTGCGGGACAGGACGGGGTCTTCCCTGCAGCATCTTACAGACTCCTGGCCACCCACGCCTGGATGGAAAGGATGTCCAGCTTCTTGATATCGATAAATTCAACACCCATGCCTGTTGAGGCAGAGGCCTTGCGCCGCTCATCTTTCCCCTTGACCCAGGCAACCCTCCCTCTGCATGAGAGTTGGCGTTGCGGGTTCAACTGGAACTGAAAGTTCAGTTCGGCGCCCACCGGCAGCAGGTCGTCGGTTTCCATGAAGACCCCGCCGACGGAAATGTCGGCCAGGGTCATCGCCGAGGAGCGAAGCGTCTCGCTGGTCGGCTTGACGGGAGCCTTGATCGGCGCCCTCTTCCCCGACCACCCCGGGAACTTGACAAGTCTTTTGCTGACATCCAGCAAGGCGGTCCTGGTCAGCGGCTTGTGGATGATGTCGTCGCAACCGGCCGCAAAACAACGCTCCACGTCTTCCGGTGCGACACCTGCCGTCATCATGACGATGGGGGTGAACTTCAAGCCGGGGTCATGCTTGATCTCCCTGCAGGCGAGATCGCCGTCACCACCCGGCATGCAAAGATCCATCAAGACCAGGTCGGGCTTCTCCATACGGATCGCGTTCAGCGCTTGCAATCCATTGTCGGCCGTGATGATTTCGACCTGTTCACGCCTGAAACAGTCCTCGGCGACAGCCCGTTGGCGGCTGTCGTCATCGACCAACAATATCTTTTTCGAATACATGAAGAGAGTGTCTTTGATAAACATACGATATCAGCCTGTCGACGATTGGGCGTCACATGACATGCTTGAAGAAATCCTTCTGCGGGGCAGCGGATTTTTTCTCACAAGCGACACCACGGTGAAGCCTTGGTTCTGATTAAAAGATACTTGGCATCACTCATCCAAGTCAACCCAGGGAAAAGAGATCCGTGGGCTGTTCCTGGAATCTCGCGACTCGGAATCTTATCGGTCCAACAGGGGATGGCATCTATTTGCAACGCTCGTTATCTTTTGTGGGAAGCTTCTTTGAGGGGGACCGTTCTTAACGCCGAGGCGATGCACTCAAGTTGTTCATCACTTAAAAATCAAGAAATTTCTTCGCAGGAATATATTCTATTGCTGAACAAAGGCGATTCAGACTACGTTGCGGCTTGGTTGTTTTGGCAAAACTTTTATGGCAATTGGCACCGAACTCCTCATAAAAGGATATGCCCTTTTCAATCTGTTCAGATTGACCACTGAGATGTTTAGTGTCATCAGCGAAGGATGAGGCCGATATTGCCAGGCCGCAAAATAGAATGATAATGAAGATATAAAGGCGATTCATCTTTTCCTCGTTTGCATAAAAAGAGAGTTTTTATCAGATGAGATATGCAAATACAAACAAAAATATTTTCATGTCTCCTTGTCCATAACCTTGAACGATTCATGACTATCTGCAATCCTGGTCGGGAAATGGCCCCTCGGAATTGGCCCAAGTGGCCATTATTGTGTTAAATCAGGAGCGTTTAAATGTCTCCGCTAATAGCACGCTATAAAGCACTTTTCAAATTAGAAGCCTTGTCGATTTGACCCCTGTCTCATTAACGTGTAAGCTTAGAAGTCTGCAAATTAAGGCGGCACCCTGCCAGAGTGTTCCGACCTTATCCCGTAAGGAGATCCTAGAGAAATTCACCCCGTGTGAAGGTTCGATGATCTCCTAACTCCATCAGAACAGCGCTGGTTGTCGCTGGCCCAGCACAACACAGTCGCGGGTTGTTCTGTCCCGTAAAAAAAATATATACATCAGGGATGCCGCCGCAAGCGGTCTCGCAACGCATTGCTCATAAAGCACTGCTGTCGGCTGTGTCCCTTCGGCTATTTCTGCCGTAGGCTGTCCAAACTTCGGCAGACCGGCATATCTGTTACAGGCATCTTTGCCGCAAGGAGTTGTGATGCAAAAAGAAGTAAAGCTGGAAGTCAAAAATCTCTACAAGATTTTTGGCCCTCATCCGAAAAAGGCCATGAAACTGCTGGATGAAGGTCACGACAAAGACGCGATATTTGAAAAGACCGAAACCACGGTAGGTGTCCAGGAAGCCAGCTTTGAAATCTACA
>JAFDBW010000080.1 GCA_019313105.1 Deltaproteobacteria bacterium
GCTACACCGATAAATGTGCCTTGGAACGTCGCAATTACGCTCCGGGCCAGCATGGCCAGGGCCGTATCAAGGTTTCTGACTACGGTACGCAGCTGCGGGAAAAGCAGCGGGTCAAGCGGACATACGGCCTGCTTGAAAAGCAGTTCCGGGACTACTTCGTAAAAGCAGACCGCATGAAAGGCGTGACCGGCGAAAACCTTCTGGTTTTGCTTGAGCGCCGCCTGGACAGCATGGTCTACCGTATGGCGTTTGCGACTTCACGCAGTGAAGCCCGGAAGCTGCTTCGTCACCCGCACTTTCCCGTAAATGCCCGTAAGGTGAATATACCCTCGTATCTCGTCCGTCCGGGTGACGTTGTTGAGCTGCGCGAAAAGAGCCGCAAGATTGTTCGTATCAACGAGGCTCTCGATGGTGTTATGCGCCGCGGTATCCCGTCATGGGTCGAATTGACCCGCGAGGCATATCAGGGGACAGTCAAGACTTTGCCAGTACGTGCTGAGATGACGACCCCGAGCTTCCAGGAACATCTGATTGTCGAACTTTACTCGAAGTAATCGTTAGGTATTCTGGCGGTTTACAATTTTAACGCAACCTCATAACGGAGGATTCGCATGTATAAAAACTGGAGAGAACTGATCAAACCCAAGCGTCTCCAGGTTGATGCCGATTCACTGACGGCTACCTACGGTAAATTTACCGCAGAACCGTTTGAACGTGGTTTCGGTACAACCATGGGAAATGCCCTGCGCCGGGTTCTGCTCTCCTCGCTACAGGGAGCGGCGATCACATCTGTTCGTGTCAAAGGCGTACTACACGAGTTTTCCACGATCCCTGGTGTGACGGAAGACGTGACGGACATCATCCTGAACCTCAAAGGTGTCCTGATCGAGTTGCACGGCCACGAAGCCCGCAATGTCCGCATTGTCAAAAAAGGTGTTGGCGTCATCACAGCCGGTGACATTGTCACTGACCCGAACGTGGTGATCCTGAACCCCGACCACTACATTGCAACCTGTGGCAAGGAAGCCGATGTCGAAATGGACATGCTGGTTGCTATGGGCAAGGGTTACGGTGCTGCAGAGCGCAATCGTGACGAAAAGGCTCCGGTCGGCACGATTCCGATTGATGCAATCTTTTCGCCGATCAAGAAAGTCAATTTCACGGTCAGCAATGCCCGCGTCGGGCAGGTTACCGACTACGACAAACTGATCCTGGAAATTTATACTGATGGCAGCGTCAAGCCTGACGATGCCCTGGCATATGCCGCCAAAATCGTCAAGGAGCAGGTTCAGCTGTTCATCAACTTCGATGAAGCCCTCGAACCGGATGAGCCGGAAGAGACAGAAGGTGGCAAGACACCGGTCAACGAAAACCTCTACCGTCGGGTGGATGAACTCGAGTTGTCGGTGCGCAGTGCCAACTGCCTGAAGAACGCCGATATCCGCCTGATCGGTGAGCTCGTACAGAAGTCCGAGGCGGAAATGCTTAAAACACAGAATTTCGGTCGCAAGTCACTTAACGAGATCAAGGATATTCTTTCCGAGATGGGACTGACCCTCGGCATGGCACTGGACGGTTTCCCGGATCCGGAATATCTGAAGATGATCGAAAAGAGCGAAGAAGAACTCTAGGGTGCTGCCCCTGCCGGAAGGTTATATAAAGAAAGGATCTTATACCAATGCGTCATATGAAATCCGGTAAGCGGCTGGGCCGCAACACCAGTCACCGCAAGGCCATGATGCGCAACATGGTGACCTCGTTTTTTGATCACGAGAAAATAACCACTACTGATGCGCGCGCCAAGGAACTGCGCAAGATGGCAGAAAAGCTTATCACCATTGCACTGCGTGGCGATCTGCATTCCCGCCGTCTCGCCATGCAGGTTGTCCGCGACAAAAAAATTGTTGCCAAGCTGTTTGATACGATTGCTCCACGCTATACCGAGCGCCCCGGTGGCTATACGAGAATTATCAAGCTTGGTCACCGTTCCGGTGACAATGCCTCCCTGTCGGTTATCGAGCTGGTGGAAGAAGAATTTACTGCCAAGCCGAAAAAAAAGAAGGCTCCGGCCAAGAAAGCAGCGAAGCCTGTTGAGGCGGTCGTAGAAGAGGCCCCTGCTGAGGAAACCCCTGCTGAGGAAACCCCTGCTGAGGAAACCCCTGCTGAGGAAACCCCTGCTGAGGAAACCCCTGCTGAAGAAAAGAAAAAAGACTGATCAGTTCTCGAGCTGCAGACTTATTATAAAGAAGGGCGAGATGATTTCATCTCGCCCTTCTTTATGTTTCTTTTGATATCTTTATCGTTCGCAAGTCATCTGTAAATCGTCGTCTTATGGATAGGAATATTGGGCGCTCTGTAGATATTAAAATCATTACCTTCGGGCCAAACCATCGATGGTTGTTTGGCTTTTTTTGCTTGAAATATATGACCAAACAGGAAGTCTGTGAAGCTGAAAGTTTTGTACTCAGCCCAAGATGAAGTGCGGATTATAATGTGGGTGAATAAATTGAGACACAAACCTTTACCTTGATACTCCCAGTAGTGTAAGTTGTTTTCGCTCTGATTTGACGTATTCAATGGGGGATGGAATGATGAGTAGGCAGGCAGACAAGCACAACACTCAAAAACCGCTTTCGTCGGCATGGTGCTGACGGGCGGTTTTTTTTGTGGCCCGAAATTGGAATGTACCATGTACACAAAAAAAGTCCTTTCCATGTTTTCAAAGACTCTTTTGATCGTAGACGATACTCCCTTGTTTATCCGGCTGGCTAAAGACCTTTTCCGCAGAGAGCAAGTTGATATTTTGACCGCACAAAGCGGGCCTGAAGCTGTGGAAATTGCCAGAACGACAAAGATCGATTTGATACTGATGGATCTTTACATGGCGGAAGGCGACGGCGATGAGGCCTGTAGACAAATAAAAAGTGACTCAAACATGCGAACAACCCCGATTGTCATGATGACCAGCAGCAACTATCCTAATGACATGGAACGTTGCAAATCGGTCGGATGCAACGAAGTTATTCACAAACCATTAACGAGAGAACATGTTCTCAATATATGCAAAAAGTATTTGAATCTACCGGGATGGTCTGGCAAAAGATCGACGATAAAAACCTCAGCCAGGTTCTGGGAAAATCCAGAAAAAATCTCTTCAGGGGCACTCCTTGACATATCTGTGGGTGGTGTGTTCCTCGCCACTGAAGAGTATTTTGAGACCGGCTCTGAAATTTATCTTGAGTTCCGATTGAGTAGTGAGAGGGCACCGATGACGTGTAAAGGGAGAGTCGCCTGGATGAATAGAAAGGATAATTTTAAAAACCATGCGTTTTCCGGGATGGGTATCGAATTTTTAGATATACAGAAACTGGACATCCTCAGTATCCAGGCATGGGTAAGAAACGAGCCCCCGGTGTAGGGTTTAAAATCATTTCTTAACCCATCGTCGCATCTGCACAGGACCTGTCACTGGCTCCGGAATGACTATTGCTGGGGTTTTTTTACTTCAAGAAGTTCAATCTCAAAGACCAGTTCCTTGTCTGCCAGCGGATGATTGGCATCCAGCGTGACATGCTCTTCTGTAATTTCACGGACCATCAGACGGAAAGTCGTGTCGTCATGGTTGGTGACCTCCAATTGCCCCCCGACCTGCAGGTCGACCTTGTCTCCTATGATACTTCGTTCAATTGTTTCCAGTAATTCAGGTTTGCTCTTGCCGTAGGCTTTTTCGCAAGGAATGGTTACGCTTTTACTCTCGCCTTGGTACATGCCTTCCACCGCCTCATCGAAGCCTGCTATGACCTCTTCGCGGCCGATAATGAATTGCAGGGGGCGATCTTCTGGAGACTCGTCGAAGATCGTGCCATCTTGCAGGCGACCGGTATAGTGGACTTTGACGGTGTCCATTTTTGCTGCGCGTATCATGTGATATCTCTCCAAAGGTGCTCGGTGATTGATGGTTTTGTTGCTATGGGTAGATGCGTTCGGTATGCATATCAAGCCAGCCGATTTCGGTCAATCATTTATTCCGTAAGCTGTCCACCTGACTTGCCATTTTGCAGTCTTCATGCTACTTTGTCGCGGCTAAACAGATAAGGACAGAGTATGTATTGCCCCTCTCGCGAAGAGTTTTTAAATCTTGCCAGCCAAGGGAATCTGATTCCGGTCTACCGGGAGATTCTCGCGGATATGGAAACACCGGTTTCGGCCTTCTGCAAAATAGACGATCGACAGAGCGCATTTCTACTCGAAAGTATCGTCGGTGGCGAGAAATGGGCACGCTATTCCTTCCTCGGTGTCGGTTCCGGCTGCGCTTTCCGCTGTCGCGGTAACCGCTATGAGATACTGGAAAACGGGACCGCGACGGAATCCGGGGTGACACAAAATCCCCTTGTTGAACTGAAGCGCTTCCTCTCTCCCTACAACCCGGTCGTCCTGTCTGAACTGCCACGTTTCTTCGGTGGTGCGGTCGGTTACCTGGGCTACGATATGGTTCGACACATTGAGCAATTGCCGGAGCTCAACGATGCGGAAGTGGGCACCTATGACAGCTGGTTTCTGATCACCGAGACCCTGCTGATCTTCGATAACATGCAGCAGAAGATCAAGGTCCTCAGCAACGTCCACCTGCGCGACGGGGATGATCCGGGGCAGGCTTACGAGCAGGCGGTCAAACGCATTGAGAGCATGGTCGCTCAACTGCGCAAGCCATTACCGGAACGCTCCGGTGACGCCCGGCGGCCGACCTCGGCAGAGCTGCAATCGAATTTCAGCAGGCCTGATTTCGAAGCGGCCGTCGAACAATGCAAAGATTATGTCCGTGCCGGTGATGTGATCCAGGTGGTCCTGTCGCAAAGATTCTCCGGAGATCTCGACGCTGATCCGTTCGATGTCTACCGTGCCCTGCGAACGATCAATCCGTCGCCGTACATGTTTTATCTCCAGTTCAACGAGACCCGAGTGATCGGGGCATCGCCGGAAGTGCTGGTGCGTAAGGAAGGGGATCATGTCGAGGTCCGGCCGATCGCCGGGACCCGGCCGCGCGGTGCAACGTTCGAGGCAGACCAGGCCTTCGAAGAAGAGCTGCTGGCTGATCCGAAAGAACGCGCAGAACACATTATGCTGGTCGATCTCGGGCGTAACGATCTGGGCAGGGTCTGTGAGACTGGTACGGTGCAGGTCGATGAACTGATGGTGGTCGAACGCTACTCACATGTCATGCATATCGTGTCCAACGTCAGTGGGCAGTTGCTACCGGGTTATGACGCTCTGGATGTTTTCTCAGCGACTTTTCCGGCGGGCACGTTAAGCGGGGCACCGAAAATTCGCGCCATGGAAATCATCGAAGAGCTTGAACCGGTGCGGCGGGAAATTTACGGCGGTGCGGTTGGCTATATATCGTTCGATGGCAACATGGATCTGGCGATAGCCATCAGGACCCTGGTTGCCCACCAGAATCGGATTCATCTCCAGGCTGGTGCCGGTATCGTTGCCGATTCAGATCCGGCGGCAGAATATGAAGAGACTGTCAACAAGGCGATGGGCGTCAAGAAGGCCATTGAGCTGGCACGCCAGGGGTTGGACTGAAATGCTGTTGATGATCGATAATTATGATTCCTTTACCTACAACCTGGTGCAGTATCTGCGCGAGCTGGGTGAGGACGTCGTCGTTTACCGCAACGACAAGATAACTCTGGCCGAGATCGAGGCCCTCAAGCCGCAACGCCTGGTCATTTCTCCCGGGCCATGCACGCCGAATGAGGCCGGGATCTCGGTTGAGGTTATCAAATATTTTGCCGGCAAGCTGCCAATCCTCGGCGTTTGTCTCGGCCACCAGTCGGTCGGCCAGGCCTTCGGCGGTCGGATCGTCCGTGCCGAACGACTTATGCACGGCAAGACCAGCCCGGTCTTTCATGACAACTGCGAGCTGTTCGACGGCCTGCCCAACCCGTTCGATGCGACCCGCTATCATTCCCTTCTGGTCGAAAGAAGCTCTTTCCCGGCATGCCTGGAAATTACTGCCTGGACGGCAGAGGAGGAGATAATGGGTCTGCGCCATCGGGACTTGCCGATCTGGGGGATGCAGTTCCACCCGGAGTCAATATTGACGGTGACCGGTATGGATATGTTGAGGAACTTCATCGAGATGACAAAGTAAGGCAGAATTTTAAATCCAATACTCAGTATTCAGAATGGACATGGTTTCTGCTGAATTTTTGATACTGGATAGCTTGAGTTTTCAGGAGCCAAGATGATCAAGCAAGCGATTGGCAAGGTTGTCACTGAACAGGATCTGACCGAAGCCGAGATGATCGAAGTGATGAACCAGATCATGGGCGGCGAGGCGACTCCGGCACAGGTCGGTTCATTTATTACCGCACTGCGCATGAAAGGCGAGACGATCGATGAAATTGCCGGGGCAGCCCGGGTCATGCGCGCTCACGCGACGCCGATCCGGGTTGGCAAAGCCCTGGATATCGACCGTGAAGAGATCAACCTGGATCGCGAGACTATTCTTGACACCTGCGGAACCGGTGGCAGCGGTACCAAAAGCTTCAACATTTCGACCACGGTTGCTTTTGTGGTTTCGGCCTGTGGCGTGAAAGTGGCCAAGCATGGCAATCGCAGCATTTCGTCAGCCTGCGGCAGCGCCGATGTCCTCGAAGCCCTCGGTGTCAATCTGAACGTGACGCCGCAGCAGGTCGAAGCATGCATCAACGAAGTCGGTATCGGTTTCCTGTTTGCCCCGGCTCTCCATGGGGCTATGAAACATGCCATTGGTCCCCGCCGTGAAATCGGTATCCGGACGATTTTCAACATCCTCGGCCCTCTGACCAACCCCGCTGGTGCCGATCGCCAGGTACTGGGCGTGTATGACGAGAAACTGGTGGATGTCATGGCCAGAGTGCTGGTCAAGCTTGGTTGCCGGCGCGGCTTTATCGTCCATGGCATGGACGGCATGGATGAAGTGACCCTGACCGGACCGACCCGGATCGCTGAAATAGGCAATGGAAACGTGATTCTTTCGACCATTGAGCCGGAAGATTTCGGCCTGCGTCGTTGCGCTCTTGTCGACCTGCAGGGTGGTGATGCCACGGAAAATGCCGCGATCGTCAAAGATGTCCTGACAGGCAAGCCCGGCCCGCAACGGGACGTCGTCATTTTGAATGCCGCCTACGCCTTGCTCGCGTCCGGCCTGACCAAAGACGTGGAGTCGGGGCTCGATAGGGCCCGGTCCTCGATCGATGAAGGCCTGTCCATGGCTAGGCTCAATGGCCTGGTTGCCATGACTAACGCCTGATCTTTAAGGCGAGACTTTATATCGACATGATTCTCGACAAGATAGCCGAACACAAGCGCCGGGAAGTTGCTCTGGCGAAGGAACGCCGTTCCCTCGATTCCCTGAAAAGAGGCGTCAGTGAACTGGAAGACCAACCCAGAGGCTTTTTGCGTGCCCTGAGAGCCACTGCTGGCTCGGGATGGACGGCGGTGATCGCCGAAGTCAAAAAGGGTTCGCCGAGCAAGGGGGTGATCCGCGAGGATTTCGATCCACTGACGATTGCCGAGATCTACCAGGCCAATGGTGCGACCTGCCTGTCGGTCCTGACCGACGAGCACTTCTTCTTGGGACATCTGCAGTATCTCGGCAAGATCCGTGAAGTTGTCAGCCTGCCATTGCTGCGCAAGGACTTCATCTGTGATCCATACCAGATTTACGAAGCGCGGGTTGCCGGTGCCGATGCCATTCTGCTGATTGCCGCCATGCTTGATGCCGGACAACTGGCAGAGTACAATGCTCTCGCCAAGTATCTGCATCTCGACGTCCTGATGGAAGTGCATGACGAAGCGGAGTTACAGATGGTCCTGGAGACCGGCTGCAAGCTGGTCGGCATCAACAACCGCAACCTGCAGACCTTTGAGACGGACCTGGTCACCACGGAGCGGCTGCTGCCGATGATCCCGGCCGATTACTTTGTGGTTGCCGAAAGCGGCATCACCTGCCGTGCTGATGTCGAACGCTTGCAGCTGGCCGGTGCCCACGGGTTCCTGGTCGGCGAATCATTGATGCGCGAAGACGATATCGGCACCAAGCTGCGCGAATTGCAAGGTCAGACAGACTGATGCCGGACGATTTTATCCGATAATACTCACGTCAAGGAGAGATCTCATGCAGACTAAAATTCTTCTCAGCGAAGACCAGATGCCCCGACAATGGTACAATATCATCCCAGATATGCCAGGGCAGATGTTTCCGGTGATTCATCCCGGAACCCTTCAGCCGGTCACCCCGGATGACCTGCTGCCGCTCTTCCCGATGGGGCTTATTGAACAGGAAGTCTCCCCGCAGCGTTGGATTGATATCCCGGAAGAAGTCCTGGAGGTTTACAAGCAGTGGCGTCCGTCCCCCATGTACCGTGCGCACCAGCTGGAAAAAGCTCTCGGCACACCGGCAAAGATATACTACAAGTACGAAGGCGTCTCCCCGGCCGGCTCTCACAAGCCGAACACCGCCGTACCGCAGGCCTACTACAACAAGATCTTCGGGACCAAGCGGATCGCTTCTGAAACAGGCGCCGGGCAGTGGGGCTCATCGATCGCGATGGCCTGCCAGCACTTCGGTCTCGCGTGTACGGTTTATATGGTCAAGGTCTCCTATGGCCAGAAGCCTTACCGTAAAAGCATGATGCAGCTTTGGGGCGCAGAAGTCTTCCCGTCACCTTCGGACCGCACCAATGCGGGTCGGGCGATTCTTGCCGCAGATCCGGACAACCAGGGGTCCCTGGGGATCGCCATCAGTGAAGCTGTCGAGGACGCCGCAACCCATGAGGACACCCGCTACTCTCTTGGCAGTGTTCTCAACCATGTCTGCCTGCACCAGACAATTATCGGCCTTGAAGCCAAGGAACAGCTGAAGATCGCCGGAGACTATCCTGACGTGGTGATCGGCTGCCACGGCGGCGGTTCCAACTTCGCCGGCATCGCTTTTCCTTTTATCTCTGACAAGGCAAACGGCAAGGATGTGCGAGTACTGGCGGTCGAGCCGGCCAGCTGCCCGACGCTGACCAAGGGTGTGTATGAGTTCGATTATGGCGATACGGCAAAGATGGCGCCGATAGCCCGCATGTATACGCTCGGTCATGACTTCATGCCCCCTGGCATCCATGCCGGCGGCCTGCGCTACCACGGTGCTGCACCGCTCGTGTCGCAGCTCGTCCACGAAGGCGTCGTCGAAACCAAGGCCGTTCACCAGATTGCCTGTTTCGAAGCGGCAGTCCTGTTCGCCCGCACCGAGTCGATCATCCCGGCACCTGAGTCATCCCATGCCATTCGTGGTGCGATCGACGAGGCGTTGCTGGCGAAGGAAGAAGGCAAGGAGAAGACCATTCTCTTTAACCTGTCGGGGCATGGTCACGTCGATATGGCCGCTTACGATGCCTACTTCAACAATGAGCTCACGGACTACGAGTACCCTGAGACCGCGATCAAGGAATCCCTCTCGCATTTACCGAAAGTTGGCTGAATGATGGCAGGTTACGGAGTGCCGCGGGTGAAAATCTGCGGCATTACCAACATCGAAGATGCCCTTCACGCGTCAGCCTACGGGGCGGATGCGCTCGGATTTGTGTTTTATCCCGGCAGCCCACGTTTTGTTGACCCGGATCAGGCCCGACGAATCATCGCCGAGCTGCCGCCCATGCTCACGACTGTCGGACTGTTTGTTAATCAGTCGCCGGCCAGAATCCGTGAGATGGTGGAGTTCTGTGGCCTGAATACGGTACAATTGCATGGCGAGGAGGAGCCGGAGCAGTGTTCCTACCCGCCTTGTCGGGTTATCAAGGCACTGCGGCTCAAAGATGGGATGGATGAGAGTGTCTTTGCAGCCTACCGGGTTTCGGCGCTGCTGCTCGACGCCTATGTGCCGGACAAGTTCGGTGGTACCGGGCAGTGTTGCGACTGGGCCCGCGCGACAGAGGTTGCCTCACGACACCGGGTTATTCTGGCTGGCGGGCTCAACCCGGAAAATGTTTCAGACGCTGTACGACAGGTCCGCCCCTATGGAGTCGATGTCTCCAGCGGGGTAGAGAAAAGGCCCGGGCAGAAAGACCCGGAAAAGGTGGCCACGTTCATCCGCATGGCCAGGGAGTTATTCTAAGTGAACTATCAACAGCCCGATCCCCGTGGGCATTTTGGCCAGTTTGGTGGCCGTTATGTCGCTGAAACACTGATGCCGGCTCTTCTGGAGCTGGAAAAGAGCTACAACGAGTGCCAGGCTGACCCGTCTTTTCGGGCCGAGTTCGAGGCCTATCTCAAGAATTACGTTGGCAGGCCGAGCCCGCTGTACTTCGCCCGGAGGCTGACCGAACACCTCGGCGGCGCCAAAATCTACCTCAAACGCGAGGACCTGAATCATACCGGCGCTCACAAGGTCAACAATACCGTCGGCCAGATATTGCTGGCCCGGCGTATGGGCAAGCGCAAGGTCATCGCCGAAACCGGTGCTGGCCAGCATGGGGTCGCAACGGCAACCGTTGCCGCTCTCTTTGGCATGCAGTGCGACATCTTCATGGGCACCGAGGATATCAGGCGCCAGGCGCTGAATGTCTTTCGCATGAAGCTGCTCGGAGCAACTGTCCACGATGTCACCAGCGGCACAGCAACTCTCAAGGATGCGATGAATGAGGCCTTGCGGTACTGGGTTACACACGTGCGTGACACGTTTTACGTGATCGGTACGGTCGCCGGCCCGCATCCCTATCCGCAGATGGTCCGTGACTTCCAGGCGGTCATCGGCCAGGAAGCGAAAGCCCAGATTCTTGAAGTGGAAGGGCGCCTGCCTGATGTCGCCGTCGCCTGCATTGGCGGCGGATCGAACGCCATGGGGCTCTTCTACCCCTTTGTCAATGATCAAAAGGTTCGCCTGTTGGGAGTCGAAGCCGCCGGTCTGGGCGTTGCGACGGGCAAGCATGCGGCCAGCATCTCCGCCGGCAGGGTGGGCGTACTGCACGGCAACAAGACTTACCTGCTACAGGACGCTGACGGCCAGATTCAGCATGCTCATTCCGTTTCTGCAGGCCTGGATTATCCGGGGGTCGGGCCCGAACATGCTTACCTTAAAGATCTCGGCCGGGCAGAATACGTATCGGTCACCGATGACGAGGCCTTGGCCGCGTTCCGGATGCTCACGGAGATGGAAGGGATTATCCCGGCGCTCGAAAGCGCCCACGCGATCGCCTACCTGCTCAAGCTTGCCCCGGAGCTCCCAACCGACGCCATCATTCTCGTTTGCCTGTCCGGACGGGGTGACAAGGACATCCATACCGTCGCAGAAGCGATGGGTTTTGAACTTTAACCAAGGGACGAGTTACGCGGCACGAAAAAGTTGAAAGAATACGCTTTCAACGTTCACAGCCATGCGTGTCGTTATTAAACATGAAATTTACTGAACTTGATCTTCCTGCTGAAGTCATGCGAGGAATCGAAGGGGTCGGCTTTGTTGACCTGACACCCGTACAGGAGGAATCGATTCCGCTGGCGTTGGCGGGCCGTGATGTCGCTGCTCAGGCCCAGACCGGCACCGGCAAGACGGCCGCTTTCCTGATCGCCCTTTTTACCCGTCTGTTGAAAAACAGGCAGACCGACCGGCCGGGAC
>JAFDBW010000081.1 GCA_019313105.1 Deltaproteobacteria bacterium
CCAACCTTCGATATTCTTCTGTTCTGAGCGGGAAATCGCCAGGGCGTCGGCCGGGACATCCCTGGTAATCTTCGCGCCGGCGCCGATCAGGCTGCCGCGGCCAATGGTCACCGGCGCAACAAACTGCACGTCGCTACCGACAAACACATCGTCCGCGATCGTGGTCTGGTGTTTATTGACACCATCATAGTTACAGGTGATGGTGCCGCAACCGACATTGACGTTTTTACCGAGCGACGCGTCGCCGATGTAGGTCAGATGACTGGCCTGCGATTTCTCTCCGATAATGGCCTTTTTGGTCTCGACGAAATTGCCGATTTTGTTGTTGCCGGCCAGCACCGTGCCGGGCCGCAGGTGCGCCATCGGTCCGATCTCACAATCATTGCCCACCGTCGATTCTCTCAGGACAGAGCCGGGCTTGATATGCACCTTGTCGCCGATGGTGCAATCAGTCACAACCGCACCCGGTTCGATTTCACAGCCGCTGCCAATTCGGGTCTGGCCGCGCAGGTGAACCCCTGGATGGATCAGGGTATCCGAGCCGATGATCACATTAGGATCGATATAGGTCGTCGCCGGATCAGCCAGAGTCACCCCGGCACGCTGATGGGTGGCGTTGATTCTCTGGCGCATGATTTTACCGGCCTCGGCCAATTGAACCCGATCATTAATTCCCATTGCTTCCTCCGCATTGTCAATCAGCAGGGCCTCGACACGCTCGCCGGACTTTCGGGCCGCAGCCACGACATCGGTCAGATAATACTCGCCCTGGACATTCCGGTTATCGACATCTCTTAACAAGGCAAAAACCTGCGGCGCCCGAAACAGGTAGATCCCGGTATTGATTTCCCGGACCTGGCGCTCTGACTCGTCAGCATCCTTTTCTTCAACGATGCGTTCAACCCCTTCAATCCCACGGATGATACGACCATAACCTGCAGGGTTGTCCATTGTTGCGGTAAGAATGGTCACACAGGCCGCTTGTTGACGATGGTGATCAATCAGGGCGCGCAGGGTCTTTTCATGTAACAGGGGGACGTCACCACAAAGCAGCAGGAGATCTCCAGAAAAACCGTTCAGGGCATCTTCTGCACAGAGCAGGGCGTGGCCGGTGCCAAGCTGTTCTGCCTGAAGGGCGAAACGCAGATCCTGGCCGGCCATGGCAACACGGACCTGTTCGGCACCATGGCCGACCACAGGAATGATCGGCGAGGCATCGAGAGCCAGGGCGGTCTGTACCACATGGCCCAGCAACGACTTGCCCACAATCCGGTGCAGAACCTTGGGAAGGCTAGATTTCATGCGGGTCCCCTGGCCGGCTGCCAGGATTACCGCGGCTAATTTTTCAGACATGCAAACTCTCCCGGAAATGCAATTTATTCATTATTTCGGAACATTATGCAAAGGTCAAGCAGTGAGATGGTCAATCGTGTGAGAACGGCTCACACCGATCGGGTTCTGCTTTAGATTCAGGTTTCCCTTTACCATCATGCCATTGCTTTAGTATATTGATTTCTGTTAGTTAGAGGAGATTCCTGGATAATGGTCGGACGTGAAAAAATCACCGGGCTGCTGAATCAGGTTGAGAAAGAACTGAAAGACCTCGAGATTGCCTACGAGCAGTATTTCCTCGGCATCGAAAAACGCTCACCGGAACAACAACGCGGCAAGTTCACCGCACGCATGCGTAATCTTGTCACCTTGCATATACCACAGACCGCCCTGCGCTACCGGCTAAACGTGATTGCCAGCCGCTTCAACAGTTACTGCGGCTACTGGAACCGGATTCAACGCCTGATCGACGAGGGGAAATATGAGCGGCATACCTCGCGAATCCAGCGCAGGGCGAGCGAACCAGCAACAGCCTCAGAGCTGCCACCCAAAGAAGGCAACGCCGACCCGGTCGACAACCTGTACGAGCAACTTGTCCAGGCCCACCAGGCCTGTCAACTGCGTCCCCCGAACAAAGAACAGGTTGCCAGCTTCCTGGCCAAGCAGGCCGAGACGATCAAACAGCGCTTTGGCGACAAACAGGTCGATTTCGTCGTGGAGACAGAAGCCGGCAAACCAAAGATAAAGGTTCGTGCCAAAATTCAATCCTGAATTATGGTCGAGGTGCCAATGACCGAAAACTAGTATAACAACAATGATCCTTGCCGGTGACGAAATCATCGGACTGCTTAAGAAATCGGCTGACTTGCAGCCCTTGAGCGTTTCCTCTCCCAGGCTCTCCACCGGCCACTTCGACACCCAGTTCGGCACCAGTACCCGCTCAGTTGACGAACATGAACTGAACCGATAGAGTTAATACAACCTGGTGTGCTTATGAATCTTGTCTTCTGTACCCTGCATGTCCGCCGTTCATCCCAGGCGGTCGCCCTGGCTGCCGGTTGCCTGGCAGCAGCCCTGCCGGTCGGGTTGTGTACTTCAACCCGCCTGGTAGATGTCTATCCTGAACAACCGGATCATGAGATCCTCAGCGCAATTCTCTCTGCGAGCCCAGATGTGGTGGCTTTTCCGGTTTACCTCTGGAACCGTCAACGAATCCTCGGACTGGTACGGCAACTGCGCCAGTCAAACCGCTCTCTTTACCTGATTGCCGGAGGCCCGGAGGCTACCGGTGACCCGATCGCGCTTTTGTCTGCTGCGCCGTGGAACGCACTGATCCACGGAGAAGGAGAAGCGGCACTCACCGGCCTGCTCGAGCGACTCGCGAAGGGGCACCCGCAGCAATCCTTGCCCGGCGTGACCTTGATGCTTGAGCAGGGCCCGTTATCCAACGAAAACAGGAGTCATTACGTTCTGGACGACGCAACGTCTCCCTGGCTGTCAGGGGTCATAAAACCAGCGTCTTCGGGTGTTCTGTGGGAAGTCGCGCGAGGCTGTGCCTTTTCCTGCGATTACTGTTTCGATGCCAGGGGGCAGCAAGGTGTTCGGCCCCTGCCGAAGAATCGCCTGAAAGCTGAACTGGAACTGTTTGTCGACAGTGATGTCAGTCAGGTGTGGGTTCTGGACTCCACCTTCAACTATCCACCGGAGCGTGGTGTCGATCTTCTGGAGATGCTGTTGGAGGTCGCCCCCGGACTCCACTATCATCTGGAAGCCAAGGCTGATTTCATTGATCGCCACACCGTGAGCCTGCTTGGCAAGCTGAACTGTTCCATTCAGATCGGCCTGCAATCGGTGCATGCACGGGTTCTCAAAACGATCCATCGGCCGATTGACCTCGAGGTTCTGACGGAGAGCATCCATCTCCTCGAAGCCGAAGGGGTCGTTTACGGTTTCGACCTGATCTATGGACTACCGGAGGATAGCTACACCGGCTTCCGGGAAAGCATTGATACGGTTCTGGGCTTTGCCCCCAACCATATTCATATTTTCCCGCTTGCCGTGCTGCCCGGAACCCGCTTGGCAACACAGCGGAAAAGGTACGGCATCGAGGCACAGCGGCAACCACCGTACGAGCTGGTCTGCTCGGCAGACTGGACGGCGGAAGAGATCGAACACTGCCGGCGCCTGGCCGCGGCAGCAGATCTTTTCTACAACACCGGTCGGGCGGTGGCTTTCTTCCCGGCCATCCTTGACGCCTTGCAGGCTCGGCCGAGCGAACTCTTCGAGGATTTTTTCAAATAGGCACGGCAGCAGCCTGAAACGGATCATGACAGCCTGATGCAAAGC
>JAFDBW010000082.1 GCA_019313105.1 Deltaproteobacteria bacterium
AGGTGCCGGTTGGTCGCGGCCAGCACCCGCACATCGGTTTTGATGTCCTTGGTTCCGCCGACCCTGCGGAACTCGTTCTCCTGCAGCACGCGCAACAACTTGACCTGCATCATGGCCGGCAGTTCGCCGATCTCATCGAGGAAGATGTTCCCGCCCGCGGCAGTTTCAAACAGGCCCGGCTTCTGCCTGATCGCCCCGGTAAAAGAACCCTTCTCGTGACCGAACAGTTCGCTCTCGAGGAGGTTCTCCGGAATCGCGCCGCAGTTGATCGGCACGAATGGCCCGTCGCTCCGGTCGCTGTTGTAGTGGATGGCCCGGGCAACCAGCTCTTTACCGGTGCCCGACTCTCCCGTGACCAGAATCTTCACAGGACTGGACGCGACCTTGCGGATCATGTTGAAAACGTCCTGCATCGACTTCGACTTGCCGATCAGACCATCGAAGGAAAAACGCTGCCCCAGAGCTTCCTTGAGGGCCAGGTTTTCCCTGCGGAGGTCGCGTCTCTCCAGGGCATTCTTGACGATCAGCCTGATCTCTTCGTTCTTGAACGGCTTGGTTATATAATCGTAAGCGCCCTGCTTCATTGCCTCGACGGCTTCATCGGTAGAGGAGAAGGCGGTCACCATCAACACCACGGTTTCCGGTGTGCGATCCTTGATGTGTGACAGCAGTTCCAGACCGGTCATGCGCGGCATCTTGATATCTGAAATGACCAGGTCATAACTATGGTCTCGCAGATGCACAACCGCTTGAGCACCGTCAACCGCCGTATCAACCTGGTAGCCCTCCCGGTGCAGCATAATGCTCAGGAAGTCGCGCATGCTCTCTTCATCATCGACGATCAGGACCCGGTATTTGTTTGCTTCATCGCTCATTACGGGACAAGCTCCTTGGATATTTTGGACTTGGTCATCACTTTAACAGAAGTCAGTAAAATATTTAACATCACTCTGCACAAAGTCATATAAAGTTCCGAGATTTTTCATGCGCAACGTCCCTCGTATCAGGTCTAGCTTGATCGGGCGCTGCTCAGACAGATCTTAAAACGGGCTCCACCGAGATTTCCCGGCTCAACAAAAATGTGCCCGCCGTGGGCCTCGACATTTGCATAGACATTGGCCAGCCCAAGGCCGGTGCCCTTTCCCTTGGTGGTAAAAAAAGGCTCAAACAGCTTGTCCCGGTCCTCTTCGGCAATTCCTGGGCCGCTGTCTTCAATGATTATTTCACTTTTCCCCTGAACGATCTCAACTCTGATTCTACCTGATGGCTGAACAGCCTCTCCGGCATTAATCAACAGATTCCACAGGACCTGATACATTTTCTGCTGATCCACCTTCATCCGGGCCGGACCACGATAGGCTTTTTCGACTGTCACATCATTAAACTGCCCACTGGCGCCTAACAGGGCGATTAGTTCATCAAGCAGGACCGCCATGTCAATCGACTCCAACTGCAATGGCGCGGGGCGGGCGAAATTCAGAAAATCACTTAGCAGAGAGCTTAATCGGTCAGCCTCCTTGATAACAATCTCCATCAGGTGACGGTCCTCATCGCGAACCTTCTCATCTTCGAGCAGCAGCTGCACCGAACCGCTGATTGACGCCAGGGGATTGCGAATCTCGTGAGCAAGTCCTGATGCCAGGCGCCCGACTGCCGTCAGGCGGTCTGCACGCTTCAACTGATCTTCAAGCGTTTTGATCCCTGTCAGGTCCTGGAAAGCGATCAGCAGGCCGAGGCTCTCATTATGTCGATCCACCACCCGAGTGGCCGAATACCCGAGAGTGAGGGTTTCGGCATCACTCTTGCGATAAAACATCTCACCCCGGTTAACACCATCCAGGGATTTCGGATCGACCCCGTCGAACTCGGGGAAAATCGCTTCGAGTGGACGGTTGTAAACCTCCTGTAGCCGGTATCCGGTAATCTTGCTGGCCGCTTTATTGAATGAACGAATGCGCCCGGAGACATTGACAACCATCAACCCGCTGTTGATGTTGCTCAGAATCGCCTGGTTGAGACGCTCCAGTTCGCCGTAATCGATCTCACGCCTGGCCCTTGCTTCTTCGCTTTTCTTTAAACGTTCCGCCAGAGCTCCGCTTAGCAGTGCCGTAAGAAAAAACGCCCCAACATGCAAAAAAACAGCGTAGAAAACATCGTAGTGATTCAGGCTGACCGGCAGCGGCTGCCCCCTGAACTCGGGCAAGTAGCCGTAGTACTGCAGATCCAGCAGACTTCCGTAAAGGATTGAAGACGCGGAAGCAACGATCAGGACCTGAGGTCGGGGGAAGAAGACGCTGGACGCAATGATGATAAGGATAAAGAAAAATGAGTAGAGGCTGACGACCCCGCCGGTCATATAGATGACCAGAATGATAAAAAGCAGGTCCCAGCATATCTGCGCATTAATGAAATGACGATATCGATTCAGCCTGGGTAGTAGATAGAGGGAAACAGAGGATTGCAGGATGGTGATCAGGGTAAGGCACCCTAAATACATGGCAATAGGCGAACTTGCCCACAGTAG
>JAFDBW010000083.1 GCA_019313105.1 Deltaproteobacteria bacterium
AATATTATCGGTTTCGCCGGGCATGTCAACCGTATGTGCTTTTTCTGCAATTCCTTTTGGAGGAAAGCCTAATGTCGATCTATCGAGTAGAAAAAACCGAGCTCCCCGTGGTCGTTTTCCAGGCGGATGGGTCGGTCATGAAGGGTGTCGTTTTCCTCAGTCCGGCAACCTATAACCACATGGGCACACAGACCCTGAACGACCTGCTGAAGGAGCCAGGAGACTTTTTCCCGTTCCGAAGCGAAACAGGGAACTTCTCCGTCACCAACAAGCAGACCATCACCCACATTCGTTTCGAGCCTCAGGAAAGCGGTCCTGAACAACAGTTGCTTGGACACAGGGAAGATGTGGAGGTCAGATTCGTCGGCGGGGAACTGCTGACCGGCACCCTGATCATTGGAATGCCGGAGGGGAAAAACCGCCTGTTTGATTTTATCAACGCGATGGATGGCTTCTTCATGCTGCAGAACCAGGAGGCGCACTACCTGGTCAACGTCAGGCAGCTTCGCGATGTCAGCCCGAGGGGCTGAGCCGCTAACCATTTTTGCCGACGGCCCTCTTCAGCAAGCGAACTCTCATTTATAGCGACAGGTAGGATCGCAAGTAGCGTCCGGTGTAGGACCGGGCACAACGGGCGACATCTTCGGGCGTACCGCTGGCAATGATCTCCCCACCGCGGCTGCCGCCTTCAGGGCCAAGGTCGATGACATGGTCCGCGGTCTTGATGACATCCAGGTTATGCTCAATAATCACCACGCTGTTTCCCGATTCAACCAGCCGTTGCAGGACACTGAGCAGCCGGCTGATATCGTCAAAATGCAGACCGGTGGTCGGTTCATCGAGGATGTAGATGGTTCTTCCGGTTGAACGTTTGCCGAGTTCCTTGGCCAGCTTAACGCGCTGCGCCTCGCCCCCGGACAGGGTTGTGGCGCTCTGGCCAAGCTTGATATAACCGAGACCGACGTCACGCAGGGTTTCCAGCTTGCGCTTGATCCGTGGGACATTGGCAAGGAACTCCGCAGCCTGGTTGGCCGTCATGTCGAGGACGTCGGCAATGCTCTTGCCCTTGTACCTGACCTGCAGAGTCTCCCGGTTGTAACGCGCCCCGTGACAGGCCTCGCACTGGATATAAACATCGGGTAGAAAGTGCATCTCGATGCGCAGGATACCATCCCCCTGGCAGGCTTCGCAGCGACCACCCTTGACGTTGAAAGAGAAACGCCCCGGCTTGTATCCGCGCATCTTGGCTTCAGGCAACCGGGCAAAAAGGTCCCGGATATCAGTGAACAGCCCGGTATAGGTGGCCGGATTGGATCTTGGCGTACGACCGATCGGCGACTGATCGATATCGATGACCTTGTCAAGCTGCTCAATGCCTTCGATAGCACGCACCGGACCGGACCGCTCGCGCGCACGGTAAAGCCGCTGGGCCAGAGCTTTTTGAAGGGTATCCAGCACCAGCGAAGACTTACCGGAACCGGAGACGCCGGTGACACAGGTCATCACGCCAAGCGGGATATCGACATCGACGGAGCTGAGATTGTTGGCTGTAGCTCCCCTGATGCCGAGAGTGCCGGTCGCCTTACGCCTCTTTTGCGGCAGAGGGATCTCCAGGCGTCCGGAAAGATAGTCACCGGTCAGCGACCCGGGGTGATTGAGGATCTCCTCCGGCGTCCCCTGGGCGACCACCTGGCCGCCATGGCGGCCGGCCCGCGGCCCCATGTCAATGACATGATCCGCCTCGAGAATGGTTTCTTCGTCATGTTCAACCACCAGCACGGTGTTGCCGAGATCACGCAGGCGCTTGAGTGTCTCCAGCAGGCGCCGGTTATCACGCTGATGCAGCCCGATCGAAGGCTCGTCGAGAATGTAAAGAACGCCAACCAACGACGACCCGATCTGCGTTGCTAGCCTGATACGCTGGCTCTCACCACCCGACAGTGTGCCAGACGTCCGATCCAAAGCCAGGTAGTCGAGACCAACATTGACCAGGAACGAGAGGCGTTCACGGATTTCCTTGAGGACCCGTCGGCCAATCTCGGCCTCCTTGAGTGGCAGCACGAGTTCGGCAAAAAACGTCTCGGCATCGCTGACACTCAACGAACAGACCTCCTGGATATTGCGCCCTGCGATCTTGACACAGAGGGTTTCCGGCTTCAGGCGCGCGCCCTGGCAGCTCGGGCAAGGCATGATATTCATGAAGTCCTCGAGCTTTTCGCGCGTCGCATCGGAATCGGTTTCGCGCAGACGCCGCTCAAGATTGGGGATCACACCTTCAAATGGCTTATGGTAAAAGTGCCGGTGGTTGGCCTGGTCATAGAAGAACTTCACCTGCTCCTTGCCGGAGCCATACAGAAGAACCTGCTGAATGCGGTCCGAGAGTTCAGCGAACGGGGTGCGGATATCAAACTCGTAGAACTCCGCCAGAGCTTCCAGGATCTGCAGGTAGTAGTAACCGGTACGGGTCGACCAGGGAGCGATGGCGCCTTCACGCAGAGACAGCTGACGATTGGGCACGACCTGTTCCGGATCAAAATACATGCGCGTGCCAAGACCGGAACAGTCGGGGCAGGCACCATACGGATTGTTGAAAGAGAACATGCGCGGGGTCATCTCCGGAATCGAGATACCGCATTCTGCACAGGCGTGCCATTCCGAGAAAAGATGACTGTCTCCGCCGACCACCTCGACCCTGACCAGACCCTCGCCAAGCCGCAGTGCCGTCTCCATGGAATCGGCCAACCGACTGGCGATGCCCTCCTTGACCACAAGTCGGTCGACGACGACCTCGATGGTGTGCTTTTTGTTCTTGTCGAGGGTGATCTCTTCACTCAGGTCGTACATTTCGCCATCAACCCGGACCCGTACGAAACCGTCGGCCTGGAGCTGGCGCAGCTCCTTGCGGTATTCCCCCTTGCGCCCCCGGACAATCGGAGCCAGGAGCAGGAGTTTGCTCTTCTCCGGCAGGTCGAGGACCTGCTCAACCATCTGCTCAGCGGTTTGCGAGGCAATCTCCTTTTTGCAGGAAGGGCAGTGCACCCGCCCGATACGGGCATAAAGCAAGCGCAGGTAATCGTAAATCTCGGTGACTGTACCGACGGTTGAACGCGGGTTCTTCGAGGTGGATTTCTGTTCGATAGAGATCGCCGGGCTCAACCCCTCGATGCTCTCGACATCCGGCTTGTCCATCTGCTCGAGAAACTGCCGGGCGTAAGCGGAAAGGCTTTCCACATAACGACGCTGACCCTCGGCGTAAATGGTGTCGAAAGCCAGGGTACTTTTGCCGGAGCCGGAAACTCCGGTGATCACCACCAGCCGATCACGCGGAATTTCGACGTCGATGCACTTCAGGTTGTGCTCGCAGGCACCTTTGATAATGATTTTATCGACCATGTTTTCCGTGATTCGTGATGAGTCATCCGTGAACCGTTAAAAACCATTCCTGCCTTGAGCCGCTGAAAAGAGCACCGAAAGTAAATACCATTGTTTATGTTATTGACTCTCCACGTTCGGCGTTCCGCGTTCCACTTTCCTGCTTGTCCGCCATTTCATCCGCCATCTTGACGGCCGCAATCAGGCTATTGGGACTGGCCTTGCCGCTCCCGGCCAGATCGTAGGCGGTGCCGTGGTCCACCGAGGTCCGCACAATCGGCAGTCCTAGGGTGACATTGACTCCGTCATCAAAATGCAGGAGCTTGAGAGGGATCAGCCCTTGGTCGTGGTACATGCAGATGACAGCGTCGTAGCGTCCCTGGGCGGCAAACCAGAAAAGGGTGTCAGCACTGTGCGGACCACTGGCATCGATCCCTTCGAGCCGAGCTGTCTCGATGGCCGGGACAATGAATTGTGTCTCTTCATCGCCGAACAAGCCGCCTTCTCCGGCATGCGGGTTGAGGGCAAGGACCGCCAGGCGTGGCGATACGGGACCGAACTGCTTGCGCAAACTCGTTGCGGCGATCCGGATCGTCGACAGGACACGGTCAACGGTCAATCTTCGCGGCACATCGCGCAGGGCAATGTGGGTTGTCACCAGACAAACCTTGAGGCGCTCGCCGGCCAACATCATGACCACCTCGTCAACGCCACAACGCGTCGCGAGCAGTTCCGTGTGCCCGGGGTAGTCGGCTCCGGCGAGCTGCAGCGCCTGTTTGTTGATCGGCGCAGTCACCATGCCCGCAGCATCTTTGGCGAGGCAGCGATCACAGGCCCAGGAGATATAGTCGAACATGGCGCTGCCGGAGCAGACAACAGGTTGCCCATACTTCTGTTGTGCAGGATCGAGATCGGACATTTCACGTAGCGACAGGGTCTGGCCGGAGAACACCAGCTCACCTGAAGCCAGGGGGGCTGGCGAACCCGGCTGCCAGTCAACCTCAAAGCCACAGACCTGCGCTGCCCGTTTCATGATCGCCAGGTCACCGACAACCACGACCGGGCGAGACAGCCCGGCAAAGGCGCCCTTGCCAGCGGCCTGGACAATGATTTCCGGGCCAACCCCGGTCGGGTCACCCATGGTGATGAGAAGTGGTTTCTTCATAAATTCTGTCCGCTGATTATCGGCCAAAGAAACAGTATAGCCCAGCCACGAAAAAGTCCTCAACCTGATTTACATATTCTGTTTTCTGTTCC
>JAFDBW010000084.1 GCA_019313105.1 Deltaproteobacteria bacterium
AACAAATACCAAGGCATTTCGATACATTTTCATGACACCTCAATCGATGAAAGGAGACTGTCATGGGAATGAAAGTTGGGTATGCAAGGGTAAGCACTTCAGGACAAAATCTGGACATTCAACTTGACCGACTGGCCGATTGTGACCGTATCTATCGAGAAAAGGTCTCTGCGGCTTCAGCGAAGAACCGCCCTGAGTTGAAAAACGCATTAGACTTTGTCAGAGAAGAAGATGTTTTCGTGGTTACGAAACTGGACCGTCTTGCTCGATCTGTCGTTGACCTCTCCAACATTGTTCAACGTCTCGAAGAAAAGAAGGTTGACCTTGTTGTTCTTGACCAGGGGATCGACACGACAACAATCTACGGAAAGTTACAATTCAACATTCTCGCAGCAATCGGTGAGTTTGAACGTGGGATGATCCGTGAGCGCTCACGTGAAGGAAGGGAAAAAGCAAAAGAGAGAGGAGTAAAGTTCGGGGCACGACCGAAACTTGCCTCTGATGAAATTCAGTCTCTTGTCCAGGACTTTGATACTCCAGGCTTGAGTAAGCGAGATTTGGCCGAACTTTATGACATCAGCATCTCATCCGTCTATCGATTGTATGCGGAAAACAGTTTCGCCGTTTCTGCATGAAACAAAGGCCACCGGATAATGATCTGGTGGCCATTTTTTTTGTGTATTAAAGGGCCTCTCAAATATCTAGACCAATAAAAAGCCGATTTTCCTCTCGCCAGTCGTAGCTTTGAGATAGTTTTTTAAAGTTAACTCTCAATCTACATGACCCTCGAAGTAGACTTGTCGGATCGCGTAGATGATGATCGCTGTGGTCCAGCCAAACATGATGATGCCGTTGACCGCCTGGTACGATGCGGGGACCCGCCAATTCTCGTCGAGCAAGACATCACCTTAGCCAAGCGTTGTATAAGTGACCATGGAGAAATAGACCACCTTCTCTAAACCCTCAATAGCACCGATTGACAAGTATGCCCCGCTGCCCAGGCGGTCACCTCGATCAGCGTCACGATGAACATGCAGATCACGATCAAGCTGAGACGCAAGACGCGACTGCACACCCCGAAAACTTTGCCTGTATCTGCCCTGAGGCGAGAGAGTTTCATGGCCAGCATCATTCCGGATGCGTGAATCGCTGTTGTCAGAACCAGCATTATCGTAGCTATCAAAATTTTAGTGAGAATCATGACGAGAACCTTGATTTATTCGAGGACGCCGTCCCAGGCCCCGGTCCTCTCGCGCATCTCGTCCTTGGTCGCTGCCGGTAACAAATCGACGGGATCTTGCTGCCCGCGAATCTCCCAGCCGCCACCCAGTGCCCGGTAGACCTGGACCAGGTTGGTGGCAACGCTTCCCTCGGTCGCGGCGAGAAGGTCCTGTTGCTGAACGTTGGACGCCAAAGTCGTGATCAGAGTGTTGAAGTCAATCTCGCCCTCCTGGTATTGGATCACGGCTACGTCCACCGCTCGACGGGACGCTTCTGAGGCCGCCTCATACCACGTTAATTGCTGGTTTGATTTCAGGAAGGCGACGATGGCGTTTTCCGTTTCGCCCTGAGCCTGCAATACCTGGTTGCGGTAATCGACCAGCAGCTGCTGAAAGAGCGCATCCTGGAGTCTCACGTTGCTGCGCAGGCGCCCGTAATTGAGGACATCCCAGCTAAACGTACCGAACAGGCTCCAGAATTCCGTGTCGCTCTCGAACAGGTCGCGAGTTTTCAAGGCACTGGAACCAATCGTGCCGCCGATCGACAGGTGAGGATAGAGTTCGGTCACGGCAAAGCCGATCTGGGCGCTCTGCGCTGCGAGTTGCCTTTCCGCAATGCGGACATCCGGGCGGCGCCGGATGAGGTCCTGGGGCATGCCCAGCGCAACCGAGGGCGGTGCATCGGGGATTCCGGAGCTCGCTGCAAGCAGGCTGTTCATATCGTGGGGGGGCTTGCCAAGGAGGATCGCCAGTGAGTTCTTGAGCTGCTGCAGGGACGTCTCCAGCTCCGGCACACTGGCCCGCGTGTTGTTGAGCAAGGTTTCCGCCTGTCTCACGTCCAGGTCGCTGACTTCACCGGCGTCGAATTTTGCCTTGGCAATCCGGAAGCTCTCCTCCTGAAGCTCGATATTAAATTTAGCAGCAGCCAGACGCTCCTCGAAAGTCCGGATCAGGATATAGTTCTGAGACACCTGGGATACCATCGAGACCAGTGCGGCGTCGTAGCCGGCAACGCTCGCATCGAGCAAAGCAGATTCCGATTCCACCAGTCGGCGGAATCGCCCCCAGAAATCCAGCTCCCAGCCAAGGTTAAAGCCCAAATTGTAATTGTTGAAGGTCAGTCCGCTCTCTTTCTGCCTTATTGCGGTGCCCGTCGCCTGTTGTTGCTGCGGGAACTGGTTGCCGATGGCGATGGCCAGTTGCTGCTGCGACTGCAAGACTCGCAACCCGGCGGAACGCAGGCTCAGGTTCTGCTGCAGCGCCGTCTCGACGAGTTGATCGAGGACCGGATCCTGAAATGCCGTATGCCACCACCTCGGGTCAACCGGCGGGTCACCACTGAGTTGAGAGTCCTCGATGTCAATCCAGTCGGGTTGGATTTCGGCGTCCGGACGGACGTAATCAGGGCCCAGTTTGATGCAGCCGCTGACCAACAGCATCAGCATCATTCCTGCCAAGGAAAAACGCAGCATTTTCAACAGTGAAGTCCCTGCCCTACTGTTCGCGGGCCTACCAACCGATCCAGGTCTGGAATCATATATCCACAGAGAATCCCGACTCATTCGGTCCCTCCGGCATCATATCTGGAGCCGCTCCTGACCAGCACGGAAGCGGTCGTCCCGACGCGCAGTTCAACACCCTCCGGGATCTCGGTCAGATTGATCCGCACCGGGACCCGCTGGGCAAGCCTGATCCATTCAAAGGTCGGACTGACATTCGGCAAGAGTTCGAAACCTGTACTGCCGTCCTGTTGTGAAATCCCCCATCCGAGGCTGTCGACATAGCCTTTGATCGGCTTGTCCGGGTAGGACATCAAAGTGATGATGGCGTTATTATTTTTATTGATTCCCTCGACGTAGGTCTCCCTGAAATAGCCGACGACCCAGAAACTGTTGACATCGACCAACGCCAGAGCCGGCTGGTTGGCAACTGCCTGCGTTCCGATCCGCAGGTTCAGGTTAGTGACATAACCATCCACCGGTGCCCTGACCTGGGTGAATTCCAGGTTCAGCTCCGCCTGTCTGACCGCAGCCCGCGCCTGGCGGATACTGGGATTGGCGTCCCCCGCGGCGCCGAGATTGGCCTTCGTTTCTGCGAGAGTCGCCTCCGCCTGGCTCAAATCCGCCAGCGCCTTGGCCAGCGCCGACTGCGCCGAACTTTTTTCTTGCACCGCAACCTCGTAATTCGCCTTAGCTCGCTCCACCGCTTTCTCCGAAGTCGCCTTTAAAGGCAGCATCTGCTGCTGTCGTTCGTACTCGGCTTTGTTCTTATCGATGGTCGCTTCAACCTGCTTGATGTAGCTCTGCGACTGCTTCACGACCGCCCGGGAAGCCTCGACCTGAGCCGTGGCCGCCTCAACCTGCTTCTCCTGGCCGAGGTAAGTATCTCCGGTCAGATCATACTGCGCCCGCGCCTGGTCGAGGCTGGCCTGGAAAGTCCGTGGATCGATCTCGAAGAGCAGGTCGCCGGCCCTGACGAACTGATTGTCCCTGATCGGCAGCTGTATGATCGGACCCGAGATCCGCGACGTAACCTGCACGACCTCGGCCCGCACCTGGCCATTGCGGGTCCAGGGATTGGTGACATAGTCCCAGTATTTGAACAGGACGAGAAGGACGGCAAGCAGAACAATTGATCCGGTCAGCAGATATTTTTTCAACTCTTTCATGGGCTACACCTTGAAGACAAAAATACCGATCAGGAGCGTATAGATCACCATCAGCGATAATGAAACCAACGGCGGATAAAAGAAATACTTCGATAGTCGATAGCGGTTGAGTAGTCGAAAGGTGATGACGGCGGCAATCACACCGAAGAAGCTGGCGATCAGCAACGGCGGCAGATAAACGCCCCCGATCGCAATTTCATGGGGAATTGTACTCATCGCTTTTCCTTCCCTGTTTTAGAAACGATCTTCCTGCCATGGCGTCCAGTCGATCGCTGCCGCCTTTCCGACATAGTCGACCAACGCTTCAGACAAGCTCCGAATCGCCCCGAGCAGGCGATAGAAATTGATCGCATCCTGCTCACGATTCACTGTCTCGGGAGCCTTGTTCAGCGCTTCCTGCACTCGCTCTTCCAGTTGTAGCAGTTTATCATCCAGCAGGGTGCGCATTTTCATACCATCCAGGGTATCAGGGGCTGCTGCCATCTGTTGAAAGCATGACTGGACCTGAGTCAACCAGTTACGAAAGTCCCTGGCAAACTCCTGGACCAGAAAATCTGCCTGCTTGGTCTGACATTCCTCTCTCAACAACTGAATACGGTAAGCCAGCGACTGCAGACTGGTTAACTGCATTTTCACCTGATCCATGGTTGTCCCGCGAAGATAATGCAGATCGAGGAACGGTAGCCAGCTGCCGACCTTGGTCGGCAGTGTCGCCACCTCACGGGCATGAAAAGCCTGCCGCCAACGATGCATCCGCTTCTCCGGGTGCGATCGGTCCCAGCGCATTGTCCCCATCAGGTAGTCACAGCTGCGAAAAAAACGCCCGACCAGCCTGCGCACCGCCCGTTCCGGATGCGAGGAAAAGGGAATATGCGCAGTAAGCAGCAGAATCAGGAATAACTGAGCAAAGATCATGGCTGTGGTCGTAACAGTGAGAAAATGGTAGCTCTGTTGATTATTGATCGAGGTCACGGAAAGCAACATCGCCAGACCTAACAATCTGCCGAGTTGCTGCCGGGGCTCGCTGTACAGATAGCAGATAACAAAGGTCGCAGCAAAAAGCAGCAGGCCGAGACTTTGAAACCCCGACAGGGTTGGCATGACAAAAATATACAATACGGTGGCAAACAACAGTCCATTGGTGAGCGGGAGTATAAGTTTGGCAACTGCCAACTGGGGCGTGTTAACAACAACGATACCGATAGCCGATGCCATAATAACCAGAGTGCTGCCACCCGGCAGATCCTGAACATAGAGATAAGCCAGCCAGACCGACCAGAAGACAACCACGTAGCGCAAGAGACTTCCCAGGCGGTCCAGATCCAAAGACAATGGGCTCGATGCAACGAGCGGCACCTTGGTTGCTTCGCAGGCAGGACCATTCCCGGTGATGTCCGCTACGATCTCGAACAAAGTGCGGGTCAACTCTTCCAGGCCTGCCATCCGATTCCTGGTCACGATGAGTGCGGACCGTTCAAAATGTGAGAGCCTGCTCAACGTAGTTCGCTCTAACTGCAACTGTACGTTCTGCGGTGAACTTTCCGGAGGCTGCCCCGCCAGCATGTCGGCAACCAGCTGCAGTCGGCGTTCAACTTCGCCAGCAAATTTATCGAGGGAAGGCAGCAATTGTGGCAGATCCAGTGAATGCACTTCGGCGAAGCTTTCCCGCCACCACGCCAGGGTCTTCATCAGCTTCGCCACCTGCTGCTGATATGATCGCCATTGGTTCGAAAGCTCATGGACCACGTAACTGTCGGTCTCGGCGGCGGCCAGCAATTGATCGAAGCGAGCCTTCTGTTGTATCTCTCGAGCACTCAGCTCCATGATATCTTCTTTGCTAGTCTGCTGCTGTAGACGTCGCAAGCAGGCCCGGTATAGCTCGAGCTGCGTGACGGCCAGTTCGCCGGTAGCGGCTTTGAAGGATTCATAACTACTGACCGGCCAGAGAAAGATCGACACCAGGGAGTAGACCAGGATACCCAGCCCGGTCTGCTGGGTACGCAGCATGGCAATCTGGAAAGCATTGGCCGCATCCGCACCTCCGTTCACGCAGATAATGACGCAGACGAAGGCACTGACATGCCAGAAATAAGCGTTGCGACTGCCACTCATCATGTAGGCACAAAAAGTGGTATAGATGGAAAGGATGGCAATGAAGGCCCAGCGATCCTGAGGAAACAGTGCAATCAGGCTCAACGCCACGACCATTCCCATCAGCGTACCGACCATCCGCATCGCCGCCTTGTTTATCGATTGCCCGACCGTCGCCAGACTCACGAAAGCTACTGCGAATCCGGCCCAGAGCGGTTTATCCCAACCCATCGACAGGGAAATGGCATAGGCAATGACCATCGCTAGCGCAGTCTTGAAGGCTTCCTTGAATTGCGGTGAAAGGAAAAATCCGCTCGTCAGCCTAGCGAAGGCTTGAACATCAGCTCCTAACTTTTCACGGACAGTCGCGATCAAGGTCAGTATCGCTCCTTATCGATAGTCACTCTGCGTACAGATACGGTCAAAACAAACAACCCCGACAGCATCATAAACAATCCACACCAGGCAGCCAACGGGAAATGCTCACCGACGATAAGAACGCCAAGCAGCCCGGCCGTGAGTGGTTCCATGAGCGTTATCGTGACGGCAGTAGCGACCGGTGTGAGGGTCAGGCCATAGGCGAACAGGAACATCGGCAAAGCATACGTCAGAACCCCCAGATAAAGGGCAACAGCGGTTCCACTTGGCTCGGCCAGCCAGGAAAAATCCCGGGTCCAGATCAACGGCAACAACATCAACGCCCCCAGGGAGGCGACCACCGCCATCACGGCAAGCGCTGACTTGTTGGCGAGAAGTTTCTTGACGGTCAGCGCATACATGGCGTAGCAGCCACCGGCACCAAGAGCCAGGACAATTCCGGTTGGCCTGACGGCCACCGGGGCAGTCCGGCCGGCAAGCAGGAGCAGGCAGCAACCGCTGATCGCCAGCAGGGTCGCGATCACCCAGCGCCGCCCGGGTCTCTCTCCGGCAAAGAAAAAAGCCAGGATACCGGCAAAGATCGGGGCACTTCCCAGCCCGACGATAGTGCCGATGGCAACGCCGGTCTGATGGACGGCATTGAAAAACAGTAATTGGAAGGCCGCAACCGAAAAGGCGCTCAACAACGACAGCTTCACCGGCCATGTCGCAACGGGGCCCAATTCGCCACGCAAAACAGCCAGCAGAAAAAGGACAGCTCCGCCAATTGCAATGCGCATCATGCCGACGACCATGGGGTCGTAACCCTGAGGCGCAAACGTTTGCGCCGTGCCGCAGGTCCCCCAGAGCATGGCTGCCGTCAGCAGGCAATAAACTCCGACCTTCTCTTTAGCGATCAAGCAAGCGTTCCTGAGGTTGAAGCCATGATATTGTCCTGTTAGCTGTTTTCAGCTGTATGGCAGTTGCAGGCTCCTCCTGCTACTCGGCAGGTGAATCGGTCTTTTCTCCCGCTTGATCTTTGTTATCCGTTTCCGCTTTCCTCAAGATCACGAACTCACCCTGTTCTCCCGAAAAAAGACCCCTTTCCGGGCCCTCTTCGCGGTTGTTGCGCGGTTCATAAGGCTTCATCCCCGCGCAACCCGCAACAAGGGACGAGAACAACACGAACCCCAGGAGAAAATTGTTTGAATTCACGGACCAGCGGGTGTTCATCAGAACTTCACCCGTGCACCAATGGAGCCGACGTTGATGTCGCTGACATTGGGATCATCATCGGTGTCGAGAGAGAAATTGCGGTACTGGAAATACACTTGCGTGGCCCAATCATCAAAATTCTGCACGACGGCAACGCCGAAGGTATCGCCTTCATAGTCATCCGCAGCGATATTTTCCGAGTGACCATAGTCTAGTCCGAAGGCCGTTTTGCCGAAACTGTTCAATGAGGTCAGCCAGCCGATCTTGCCCCAAAGGTTGTAAGGATCGGTCTGGTTGTCTGCATCCTTGGTGCCGGCGGAGAAGGTGACGTTCAACCCGGTCGCTTCGTGCAGGACCGAAAAGGAGCCGTCGTACTGGTAGTCAGCATTCGGAAGACCTTTTCCTGGATCTTCATCTTCATTAATATAGGCAACTGCTGCAGCAGCCGCTGCTTTCAAGCCATAGCCATCACCGCCCCATCTCAGTGCTGTGTCCCAGCGCCGATCACTGATCACCGAACCGGACAGGCCGAAGCCATGGAAATTGGGTGTGTCGTAGCGCAGGCGGCTCTTGCGGCTCAGACCGTCGAAGTCCTTGAATGCGCCAGCTACGGTGATATCTGTCAGCTCATCATCACCCGATTGGCGGAAAAACAAGCCGCCGACAATATCGGCAGTACTTGCATACTGGATCAAGTCCGTGCCGGACAGGTCGACCTCGGCAGTACCGTTGGAAGAGGTATCCCCCTTGCCGAGATAGAGCATGCCGTAGCGCTTGCTTGTCAAGGTGAGTTCCGCATAACGCTGATCGGTAAAATCGCCACTTTCCTGGCTATCCTGGCTTACATCGCCCGATTCGTTCGGCGCGAAAGCGACTTCCAGCTTGCCGCCCAGGGTCAGGTCTTCATCGACTAACGCGGTGCCGACGAAACGCACCTTGGTGTTGCTGGCGTCGGAATCGACGAAGTAAGCATCGGTCTTGTCACCGTCGTCAGCAATACTCAATGCCCGGTTGATCTGACCTGAAATCGCCAGCTTCACCTTCTCCTCTCCGGATGTGACAACCTTGGCCGGCGGGGCCGCAGCGGGGCCCTGCCCGGTACTGGTGACCGCCGGCTGCTGGATCTGTTGCTGCTTGAGCTGGTTGACCTCTTCCTGCAACGACTCCAGTTGCTTTTGCTGAGCACTGATCAGGTTCTCGAGGCGCTGGAGGGTTTCCGAATCGACCGTCACCGGTGCCGATGACGCGACGGGGGCGTAAAAGCCCTGCAGGGCAAAGATCAGACCGGCCAGTAAAATCAATAACTTGTGTTTAGACAACATGTTTTACCTCCTTTGAAAAAATGCTGCTCAGATGAGGATGCTCACCATCGCAAAGGCTGGGAGAACTCATGTAACAGGTAACAGGAAAATCCTGTTTATCGTTAACGGGCGCCTCGATGATGGCCGCCTGCGCATTGACCCGGGCGCGGACAGGCAGCAGTGCCACATACGTAAAACCGGCATTGAGTGCCTCACACGGGAGAACGATGATCGCACCAGTGAGTAAAGCGGCGCAATCTAGTTGGCCAGACACTACCCGTTATAACACCCAACAATAGTTTTCATCTCATCATCCTGCACTCTATTTCCCGGTTTTTATGGTGGCGCGAAGACAACCCGGACACGACAATTACAAAAAATGATTTTTTCATCGGCCGGCAGCGACTACCACCAGAACGGTTGAACCAATTTTGCCAGAGTGAGCTTGATAATTCCCGATGCCCCTGCCGTTGCCTGCGCTTCCACCAGCGCGGAGTAGGCACCGATCCAGGCCGCTCCGAACAGTAGAACCAGGTAGCCGCCCCCGAGCAGCCTGTTGCTTGAGGGGGGAAAGGGTGAACGCAGCAGAGAAACTACTGGCCCCACGTAGGTGGTAGCAAACCATGCCGCACCACCGACGACTACGATGGCACCCTGCAGGACGGCAATCTCCGGAGCACTTTCGGGAAGTCTACTGGCAAAATTTTCGAGAGTCCGGATCAACGGCACGAAGAAACCGGTCGCCGTATGGGCCAGGCCCAGGTACATCAGCAAATCCCCGGCCACCAGTGACCAGTGGTTACAGACGCCGACTTCGTCAAGAGCGCAGGAGGAGATGAAGGCGACCATCGCGATCAGGGAAAGGGCCATCGACATGAAGAGAGCCATATCGGCCCCGAGATGCACATTATGGTCGATGCCGGGCACGTTCATGCCGCCGGAAAGACGGTTGAGAAAAACCATCTGGAACGAAACGATCGCAATATTGAAACCGATCAACGTCAAACGGGAGCGCATTACGTTGACTGCAACGCGAACCGATTTAGAGTCAACAGGCATCATATTTCTCCGGAATCTTAAATCCTACAAAGTTGTTTTTATGCTGCCTGGCGGACCTGGCCACCGCACCCCGGCCATGGCCGGGAAAGGGGCCAGGCCCGACCGGCAGCATTGCCGGTCGGGCCGTGAGTTAAAGGGCGAGCCTGGGTTCATGCAAATTTGCACGCTGAGTTCGTGGCTTTTCCAAATGGTCAGGAAAAAACCATGGCTATATAGCCGAGGATCAGCACAAGTGCGGATGTGACCGCATACGGCACAGGGTAACCCACCGCCGCGATAGCGCTCTTGGATGAGTCCTGAATCCCGTTCAAGCCGGGCGTACTGTTTCGTCCACCGGCACAGGCCCCCGCCAGGATAACCGGATTCATCTTGCGGACATAATAGCCGTAGAGCCAGGCGATAAAGGGAGGCAGCAACGCCCCCATCAGGCCGAGTATGGCGATCCAGATCACCACTGTGCCCTTGAACGATGTCAGGATCTTGGGACCGACACTCGCCGCCAGCACGGCGACGAACAGACTCAAACCGATATCGTTAAGGAAGGAACGGGCGCCTTCGCTGGTCGGGCCGCCCAAGTTCGGGTTGCGGGTGCGCAGCCAGGACGCCAGGATTCCCATCAGCATGCAACCTGCCGAGGTCCCCAGGGCAAAGGGAATACCGCCGAGCGTGACGCTGGCGTGACCAATGATGTAGCCGACGGTCAGGGCAACCGCCATGAACCTGACTTCAGTATAGGCGCTTTCGACAATCGGCACCGCATTGAGACCTTCGGCCGCCCTCTCCACGCACCAGGTCGGACCGGCCAGGCGCAGCACATCACCTTTCTCCACCACCGTATTCGGTTTATGCGGGATGGCGACCCCGGCACGGAACAGCGACTTCAGATGCACGCCGAAACCGATTTCGCGGCCCAGCTCTTCGAGGGTTTTGCCGGCATATTCCTTCTTGCCCATGACAACATCGGCAACCGTGATATCGACCTGCCTGGCCCGAGGCTCGTCGACCTCGGTGCCAACCAGTTCGGTGCCTTTACTGATCAGAGCTCCGTACTGGCCCATGATGCCGATAATATCACCCATCTGCAGAGTCGGGTTCTCCTTCGCCTCGATCACCTCGTCACCGCGAACCACCATGAGGATCGCGGCATGCGGATACTTGTGGAAGAGATCATTGATCGACTGTCCCACCAGTTCCTCATGCTCAACCTTGTAGGAACGGATCTGCTTGCCGGTAAAACCGAGGATCGAGGCCCCCGCAGTGCCCGGCAGCGCACCGCCATCCTCGCCACTGTCGAAAGAGGCTTCCGCTGCCTTGGCCTCGGCGACAGGGTCCCTGCCGAACATCCCTGGCAGGTACTTGATCAGCAGGATAATGAAGATTGACGACAGCACATAGCTGATCGCATAACCCGCGGCCATGTTGGCACCGACAACATCAGCGGTCATGCCTTCAGGCGGGGTAAAAGCGCCACTGCTGATCGCCGACTGGGCAACCCCCATGACGGCGGTGATGGTGTAACTCCCCGAGATGATCCCGGCTGCATAGCCTGGATCCATGCCGATCAACTTGCAGCCAAAAAAGACAATCACGAAATTCGCCACGGCAACGATTATGCCAATGACGAGAAAATCCAAACCACCCCGTGCCAGACCGGAGAAGAACTGCGGCCCGACCCGCATACCGAGAGCATACATGAACATCATCAGAAAGATATCCTGGACCAGGCCGGGGATTTCGTAAGTGATACCGAACCCTGCGCTGGAGACCAGAGCGATGGCAATACCTACCACGAGGGTCCCTGCCGTGGTGCCGAGGTTGATACCGCCGACCGTGATGCGCCCGAGCGGATAACCCAGGGCCAGGGCGAGAAACAGGTAGGCAAAAGGATTTTGGGCAAAATAATTGAAGATCGATCCGATCACACCGTATGACGGCTCAGCTGCGGCGTTAGCGGCCAGCGTAGAGCCGACAGCCAAAAGTGCCAGAATCGTCAGAACGGCAAACGCGATGAACGCCCGCGAGCAGTGAATCTTAGATCCTTCATGACCAAGAGTCGGGACTTTTTTTCGCAACATTGCTGAAAGTCTCCTTTCCGAGAAGATTCCGGGGACAAGCGCATCAGCGCCCGAGTGTCCCCGGAATCCATTTGATACTGGTTAGCACTTGGCCGGCGAGTTATGGTGCACGTCGTGCAATTCGGGCGGCGTCGCATTACCGCCATGCTCTTCGAGAAACTCACAGGCACTCTCGATATCGGCTGCCAGAAGTTCGGCAACATTGGTGTTCATATGCGGTCGGACCACGATTCTCAGACTGTTGATCTCCTGCGCATTGGGAGGCATCGAGTAGGCTGAGAGGATCCAGCCGCGCTCGCGGACCTTGTTGGAGATGTCGAACTCGTTGTACTTGGTGATCGACTTGTCGAGGGTCAGCGCCACCACCGGAATCCGCTGTGTTTCATTCATGATCTGGAATTTACCTGTTGCCACTAAACGGTCACGCAGGTACTCGGCATGCTTTAGGGTTTCCTTCATGATCCGGGTGTAACCCTCGCGCCCCAATCGCAGCATCTGGTAATACTGCACCAGCACCGTCGCCGAACTCTTGCTGAAGTTGAGGGTCGCGGTCGCCGCCTCGCCGCCAAGGTAGTTGACGTAGAACACCAGATCTTCATTGAACACCTTGCGGTCCCGAAAAACGACCCAGCCCAGCCCGGGAGGTACCAGGCCAAACTTGTGTCCCGAGGCATTGATCGATTGAACCCGCGGCAAACGGAAATCCCACTCGTAGTCGGGATAGAGGAAGGGATTGACGAAACCACCGGAGGCGCCGTCGATGTGCATCGGAATCGAGATGCCGGTCTTCTTTTCGTACTCGTCGAGCCAGTCATGGATCTCCTGGATGTCATCATCTTCACCGGTAAAGGTCTGCCCGGCGATGGCGACCACACAGATGGTGTTCTCATCGACGTACTCGTCGAGATGTTCTGCGGTCAGCCGGTAGTTGCCCGGCTTCAGTGGCACGATGCGCGGCTCGACCTCGAAATATTTGAGGAACTTCTTCCAGACAATCTGCACGTTGCCGCCGGTCACCATGTTCGGCTTGCTGGCATCCTTGCCGGCTTTTTGCCGCGCCTCACGCCAGTTCCATTTGTGCGCCAAACCACCCAGCATGGCGGCCTCGGAAGAACCGATGCAGGCCGCGCCGTAAGGCGTAGCATCTTTAGGGCCATTCCAGAGATCGTGCAGCCACCTGACACATTTGGCTTCCGTGTCCTTGGTATGGGGATACATGTCCGGATCGGCGAAGTTGCGGAAGGAACCGTCGGCAAAGATCTCGCGCGCTTCAGGTTCCATAAAGGTGGTGACAAACGAAGACAGGTTGAGCATCGGGTTGGCGTCGGTCCAGCACTCGCTCTTTACCAGCGCCTTCGCCGCACGTGCATCCATCATGTCTTCGGGGAAGGTTTCAGGAATGTGAACGTTGAACTGTTCGTATGGTGTTAGCTTGCTTTTGGGCATGTCAACTCTCCTCATCTTGTTTGAATTAGTGAAATTTATTGCGAAGAATTTACCAAAGGTAGCTCACATGGAACTTAGGAGTGTTTGGTGCGATATTTACCTCCTTATTTCGTTGAGTTGAATTCTCGACCAGCAGTAAGTGAGTCACAGTTACTTAAAGCGTTTCCAGGGTAAAAAATTTGACATAAACGGCGAATTCAGTAATTTCAAGTATAAGACTTCAGTGATCAATGACAATCCCTATTTATTAGGTATTTTTTTGGGGGGGGGAGGGGGATTTCTTAGCCTCCGGGAAGAATCTAGGAACCATTTAAATATGTTCTTTCATAATTTTCGACATTTAGATGCTGTCGTTTACACCCTGCGCCACAATCCATACTTACTGTGCAGGATCAGCTCTCAGAATAAACCTACCTTAAATTTTTGTTATTTCAAGAGCTCCTTTAGGGGTCGTTGTGAAGAACAACTGACGGTCGGTATTTGATCAGGGTCAGTGACTGATCTGCAATATTGATCACAAAGATGAAAAAACACGCGACTTCGGAGAAGATTTCCAAGAATATTGGAATATCAAATCTGGGGGAATCTAAGTAAATTATCGCAATAATGTCTGATCCGTGTTGAGCGGCGCTTTTTCCCCCGGCCAGAGTAAAACGGCAAACACCGCCAGCGCGGTGCCGATACACGATTCACTGAACCGCAGTGCAGCATTAAGAATCGGAGTTATTGTCGGGTTGAGGCTTGCCGTCACCATAATCACGGCGACTGTGATCGATGCCAGGCGTGCATGATCGGGAATCCGTACAACATGACAGAGTAGCACTGTCGCGAATATAGATGCGGCCATGCCGTAAGGACTGAATGGCAGCACCGTGAGATAAGCAGCGCTGATGATCGACCCGATAGCCGTTCCGAGGACCCGGAGCGAAGCCGATGACCAGGCCGCGTGTCGCGTTGCCTGGAGCACCACGATTCCCGAAATCGCCGACCAAAGCCCCCCGATGCCTGCCGTGGCACCATGAAACAAGCCGGTGGTATAAAATCCGACGATATACGAAGCGAGTGCTACCAGCGCCACCATGATCGCAATACGTAGAGCATTATAACTCATCATCGGCAGATCCCTCCAAGATTACGAATCCGTATGTGCCGAGTGCCCCGTCAGAATACTCTCAGGAATTCTATAGGCAAAGTCTTCAATTGCCAAGCGCCGCGACGCAAAAACATGCTGCCATACGTTCCTTCCAGACTGTATGTCGCCAGACTTTTGCCCGCGGTAACTGGCAAGATTTCAGAAGCAGAGGTCAATATCAATAACGAACCATCACAAAACGTCACAGACGAAAAAAGCAGTTAGCGAAATCCGCTAACTCTTTGAAATCTCTGGCACGCGATAGAGGATTCGAACCTCTGTGTCTCCGGAGGGCAGCGTACTATCCAGCTGAGCTAATCGCGCACAGGACGGTACTAATACTCTATCCTTCAAGAGCCGCTGGTTCTGTCCGAGCTATCACGCCAAGAAGGTGGATATCATAGGTCTGTTAAAGATTTCCACCACGGGATTTCGGGGCTTGGCAAAAGCTAAAGAGAACTCTCTCAATAAAGATTAGGTCTGAACTTCAGTTTTTGATGATCTCACTACTGTACATCTCCCTCGAAGTAGACTTGTCGGATCGCGTAGATAATGATCGCCGTGGTCCAGCCAAACATGATGATGCCGTTGGCCGCCTGGTAAGATGCGAGGACCCGCCAATTCTCGTCGAGCAACACATCACCGTAGCCAAGCGTGGTATAAGTGACCATGGAGAAATAGATGGCTTTCTCCAGGGCCTCAATAGCATCAACTGCCAGGTATGCCCCTGCCCAGGCGGCCACCTCGATCAGCGTCACGATGAACATGCAGATCACGATCAAGCTGAGACGCAAGACGCGACTGCACACCCTGAAAATTTTGCCTGTATCTGCCGTTCGGCAAGAGAGTTTCATGGCCAGCATCATTCCGGATGCGTGAATCGCTGTTGTCAGGACCAGCATTATCGTAGCTATCAAAATTTTAGTGAGAATCATGACGAGAACCTTGATTTATTCGAGGACACCGTCCCAGGCCCCGGTCCGTTCGCGCATCTCGGCTTTCATCGGCTCCGGGAGCAGCTCGACCGGGTCCCGGTCCCAGCGGATCTCCCAGCCGCCGCCGAGTGCCTTGTAGCCCTCGCCCAGATTGGCCGAGACGCTGCCCTGGGTGACCTTGAGCAGGTCCAGCTGCTGGGTATTGGACGCCAGGGTGTTGATCAGGGTGTTGAAATCGATCGCACCCTCCCGGTACTGGATCGTCGCAACTGATACCGAGCGCTGGGAGACCGCGGGGCGACGCGGTAGGCGATCACCACCGCCAGGGCCGTTTTGAAGGGTTCCTTCGCTTCGGCAAAAAAAGCCTGCACGGGCTCCTCTGTCAAGTGAATATAGGCCGGGTTGCCGTCAGCAAGTCCCGGCGGAACGGCTCAACCTTGCCCCAAGTGCTGCGACCAGCGGGTTGGCGCTTATGCCGTGTCCGATAACACTCAGGATGATGGTACAGACGACGGTCATCGAAATCGTGTGGCCGCCCGGCAGGTTTTCGTTGAGAACGATCACGGCAAAGACGATACTGGCCAACCCACGCGGGCCGAACCAGCCCATAAAGAGCTTTTCATCGGTACTCAGCTTCATCCCCCTGAGGACGAGGAAGACCGGCAGCATACGGATGAGAGTCAGGCTGAGCAGAGCATAGACGACAACCTCCCAGCTGAAAGAGTCGAGCGACTGACCGACGACGGCAGTGCCGAAGATCACCCAGGTGATCAGGGCCAGGGTGTCGCCGATCCCTTCGGCAGCCAGAAGAAAAGTGTGTTTATGTTTGCTTGCAAGCTTGCCATACAACATGCCGCCGACAAAACAGGCGATGAAGCCACTGCCGCCAAGCCACTGCGCCACGGCGAAACAGGTGACTGCCAACGCCGGGACTGAGAGCTGCTGCCAGGTCTCGGTGACCCAGCCTCGTTCGGCACAGTATGGAAACAGACGTACAGCCAGGAAAGTCAAACCAGCACCTATGGCTGCGCCGATACCAATCGCTTCAACCACCAGTTTCAGTGCGAGCATCGAGGTACTGCCCTCGGCGCCGGTGCTGCTGGCCAGGGCCAGGAAAATGAAGAGGATCGGCACGCAGATGCCGTCGTTCAAGCCACTCTCCACATTCAGCCCCTCGCGGATATTGCTCGGTACGGCTTCGTTGGTCACCACCGCCTTGCCCAGCGCGGCATCGGTGGGCGCCAGCATGGTCGCAATCAGTGCGATTTCCAGCAGGGCCAGTCCGTCGAACAGCAGGTAGCCGGTGACGAACCCGAGCAGAATGGTGAGCGGCAGGCCGATCAGTAACAGTTTCTGGGGGATCTTGAAGGAGTGCTTCAGTTCACGGAGATTGGCGTTGGAGGCATCGGTAAAGAGGACCATAGCAAGGGCCAACTCGGCAAGGGTACTCAAAAGCTCTGCATCCACTTCCAGAGTCAGCGCCCCCAGGCCCAGAGGCCCAAGAAGCAGGCCGAAAGCCATAAAGACAACAGCGCCGTTGAAAAGTGTCTTTTCAAGACCTCCGCTGACCAGGCTGTAGAGAAAGACAAATGCGGCCAGGATCGCCAGGTTTTCATACATGACAACTCTCACTGCCGAGGGTTTGCAGTTAGTATAACAGATTGGAATTATTGTTTAACACGACAGTTGAAACTGTGTCCGAAAAGAACTAGTCAATGCTCGGCTTCGTCATCAACCGTGAGCCCGACCGAAATCAGCGGCAAGTGCATTTCATAGATGCTGTTCAGGACGCCCAGCAGTTCCGCCTGGTCGCGAACCTGGCCCTGGAGTTTCGTCACCGGCGGCCCGGCATCCAGGATTTTATTGATGATCGTCATACCGTTGAGGCGTTCCGCCCAGCTTTCATCGAGGAAGCCCTTGACCAGGATTTGATATGTCGCCGAGGAAGTGAACCCCAATCTGTCGGCAATTTCCAACCTATCCATTGCTATCTCCTGAAAGAAAGATTGTGGCGACTGAAAGAAGGAGGGTCAACCACCGCCCAATCACAAAAAGAATTCCTTGATTGCAAGTAATTTTAGCAGTCTTTGTATGGAGTCCCATCACCTGAAACGGGGGATAAATTGGTGATTGCGTTACTGAATCCGGGCATGGCGGACCAGATCAATGCCGGCGCCCACTTGATTACAGGATTTTGAGCTGCTGTGCCCTGGTCACCGCATCGCGGCGGTCGCCGGCCTGCAGCTTGCCATAGATGTTATTCAGATGGGTCTTGACCGTCTCCGCCGAAATGCAGAGTCGGTCAGCGATCTCCTTGTCGCGCAGCCGCTCCTGCAAAAGAAGCAGGATCTCGTATTCGCGGTTGGTCAGTACGGTTCGCCAGTTCACCTGCTCGACCCGAACCTTCTCTGGAGCGTCATCCTTCTGGCCGGCAAGGGTGTTGACGGCAAGCTGCAGGCCGGTGACCCAGCCCTCGGTACGCTCCTGCCAGGATGCCGCGGTCTCCGCATCGATTTCCCTGGCCAGGGCGGTTTCCAGGTAGGACTGGACGTCCCGGGCGCTGAACTCGAGGTCCCTGGTGCGGAGTTCGCAGAGCTGATGGTTCGCACGTAGGGAAGAGATCGGCAGGAACGGGTCCTGGCGGGTGATGATGACAAAACGCTTCGATTCAATCGGGCTCGTCAACACCCGGCTCAACAGGTCGAAGATCGCCTTGTCCTTGAGCAGATGCATGTTTTCCAGAACGATGGTCAGGTCTTCGGGACACTCTGCCAATTCGGCCACCAGGGCGCCGGCCAGGATCGAGACCGGCGGCAGGTTGGCGGCTTCGACCAGGGCCGGCAGGTGGCGAGGGCGGTCGGCAAGAGGCTCCGCGGTCATGGCGACCCAGCTCTCGCAGAATCGACGCAGGTTGTTATCCTCCCGGTCGATCGACCACCAGAGGTGCGGATGTCGGTGCCGGTTCAGCCAGTCGCAGACCAGCGTGCTCTTGCCGTAGCCGGCCGGGGCCACCAACAGGGTCAGGAACTTGTGGTGCTCATTCTCGAGGCGCAGGACCAGGTCCCGGCGGTGAATCAACCCATCAGTCAGTTCAGGTTTCCGCCATTTGCGCGAATCACTCCGGCTGCCGTTCGTCGCTGCGGCCGCAGCAGCCGTCTCACGGACCTTTTCGATCACGAGTTCGGTGATGTCCTTGCTCAGGTAACCCTTGCCGTCTCTCAGGGCATGGATCGCCGCGAGCAGTTCCTCCGGTGCGCTCTCCTTGAGCAGGTAGCCGGCGACCCCGGCTTCGAGCATCTCTTCGACATAACGCCTGGCAGAATGGATCGATAAAGCCAGGATCCGGCAATCCGGGTTTTCGGCGAAGATTTGGCGGGTCGCTTCGATGCCGTTGAGACGGGGCATGTTGATGTCCATGACCACCACGTCCGGTTGCAGCTTGCGGACTTTCTCGATCGCTTCCTGGCCGTTCTCAGCCTCTTCGATCACAGTCAGGCCCGGTTCCTGTTCGATCAGTGCCCGCAGCCCTTTGCGCAGCATGGCATGATCGTCAACCAGCAGGATCGAGGTCTGTTTTTGCATAGCTTCACTCCGTCATGTTCTTGGCAATGACAGGATCACCCGGCACCCCCTGTGGGGGGCGGCGTCGATCTCCATTGAACCGTTCAGGTTCTTCATGCGTTCCTCGATGCTGAACAGGCCGAAACCGCCCAACGTGCTTTGCTCGGCATTGATTCGCTCGGGATCGAAGCCCGTGCCGTCGTCCTCGATGGTGATCCGGATGGCCTCCCGCTCAGCGTCCATGGTGATCTTTACGTGCTTTGCCCGCGCATGCTTGAAGATATTGGTCAACAGTTCGCGGATATTGCGGAACAGGATCGTCTGTTCATCCTCATCGAGTTCGTTGCCGGAGAGCTTGTTGTCCAGAGAGAGATCGATCTCGCCCGTGTACTGTTTGCGCTTCTCCTCGAACCACTCGGAGATGGATGCCCCCAGGCCGAGTTCGTGAATCGAGGGTGAACCGAGTTCGAAGATCAACTGCCGGGTGTCGCGGATCGCCTGGAGCAGCGAACCGGAGATCTCTTCGAGCTGATCTTTCAGCTTGGGGTCGTCGCAGATGGTGCCGCGGATCGCCGCCGCCAGCTGCAGGCGCGTCATGGCCAGGGCCTGGCTGACCTCATCGTGCAAATTCTCGGCGATGCGCCGCCGCTCCTGTTCCTCGGCGATGGTCAACTGCGAAGTCAGGGCCTTGAGGCGCTCCTGGTAATCGA
>JAFDBW010000085.1 GCA_019313105.1 Deltaproteobacteria bacterium
AATACATCGTCGATCACGCCGAGTGTTCATTCATAATTGTCGAAACAGACACCCTGCTCAACCGTCACCAGGAGATGCTCAGCGCCCGCAAGGAGATAAAAACCGTTTTCCTTATCGAGGGCAGCGACAAACACACCCTGTTCAACCGCATCTACGCCTACAATGATATCCTCAAGGACCGCAGCCTCAGCCATGCCGACTTTGACCGCTTTGAGCGTATGGTGGCAGAGAGAACCCAGCACGATTTGGTCACGATCATTTACACCTCTGGAACAACCGGCAACCCCAAGGGGGTAATGCTGAGCCACCGGAATATCCTCTTCAATACCGAGACCCTGCCGCCGGTTGTCAACCTGAATGAAGAGGACTTATGGGTATCAATCCTGCCAAGCTGGCACATCTTTGAAAGGACCCTGGAACTGCTCGCCCTGAGTTGTGGCAGCTGCATCGTCTACTCCAGCCTGAAGACCTTCGCCAATGACCTGGTAACTTACCGGCCGACCCTGGTGGCAACGGTGCCGAGGCTCTGGGAATCCCTCTACAGCAAAGTGATTGCAAGCGTTGCGGAACGTGGCCATCGCGCCTTGTCTCTGTTCAATCTGTTGATCAGAATCTCGAGCCGTTATCGCCGCGCACAACGTCAGTTGCGTGGGCATCTGCCACAATTTTCAAAAGTCCACCTGGGCGGTCGGCTCAAGGAAAAACTCCAGGCGCTTATCCTGCTGACATTCCTGTTTCTCCCCTTTAAGCTGGCACAGAAGAAGCTGGCCCCGTTGAATGAAAAGTTCGGTGGCAGGCTGAGGATGGCCGTGAGCGGCGGCGGGACCCTGCCCGGCTACCTGGAGGACTGGATCGATGCGATCGGCATCCGCATTGCCAACGCTTATGGCATGACCGAATGCGCCCCGGCGATCGCCGGACGCGGCTACAACAGCGAAATTCACGGGACCCTTGGACGACCGATTGCCGCAACCGAACTGCGACTGGTCGACGATCATGGCCAGGAGGTTGAACCGGGCGTGGAGGGAGAAATCGAGGTCCGCGGACCGCAGGTTTTCCAGGGTTATTACAATAACGATGAAGAGAATCGCAAGGCCTTTACCGCTGACGGCTTCTTCCGCACCGGAGACCTGGGTAAGCTGACGATCGGCGGCGAATTGATTCTGACCGGCCGCTCCAAGGAAATCATCGTTCTCGCCAGCGGTGAAAATATCGACCCTTCACGCATCGAGGGGGCGATTGGCCAGCTGCCTTTCGTCAGTGATGCCGTACTGGTCGGCCAGGACCGCAAGGGCCTGGCGGCTCTGATCGTACCCGATTGGGACAAGCTGAAAGACTTTGTCGCGGAACGTTTCAACCAGATCACCGACAAGACTGAAGACCTGCAACAGGACATGGCCCTGCGCGACCGGGTCAAGAATGAGATCAACCGGGTCCTACAGTCGAGGAACGGCTTCAAACCCTACGAAAAGTTGCAGAAGATCGATTTTCTCAACCACGAATTCAAGGTTGGTGAAGAGTTGACCAATACTTTCAAGAAGCGTCGTCATATTATCGAAAGAAAATACCGGGAATTGATTGATCGGTTATTTAAATAGTCATAGGCATTCAGGAGCTGATCGCGGGGAAAGTATCGCAAAAGACCCGGGTCTGATCGCTGACCAGGGCAGCTCATTCCGATGATCTGGCTGATCCAGATCGACCAGTTGTCATAACCTCTCACAGAGCGTCCCCAGGTAGCGCGAACCGATCTGTTCGCTCGCCAGGGCCCGTTTGACCGGCGGCAACTTCAGGATGACCCCCAGCATCGCTGCCAGGGCGCGATGACTCGAGAGCACCTGGTTGTCAAAGATCAGGTTCTGAAGCTTCCCACGTTCAATAGCCATCAACACGGCCTTATGAGTCGAATTGACCGGGGTGATGACGCGTTTCTCGCGGGGCTGCAAGGTCAGAGCAATGATCCTGCAGTTGCGGACACAGACACCGCAGCCCAGGCATAATTGCTCCTCAATTACCGCCCGTTTGCGCCCCGAGCCATCGGCCTGTTCGGTCTCCAGCGAGATGACCCGGACCGGACAGACGTTCAGGCAAAGGCCGCAGCAGCTGCAATTTTCCTCCACCCGGGCAATGAAATTGCTCGTGTGCACCGGATGCTCGTGGCCGAAGCGCTGCGCGGCAATCATCGCCTCGCAGCAACATGGGCAGCAGTTACAGATAAAGCTCACGCTATTCCGGACATTTTCACCGAACTGCACCAGGTTCTGTTCCCATGCCTTATGCAAAAGCTCTTTGCATTCACCACGATCAACCCGTCGGGCGTATTCACTGCGAATCAGTGACGTCGCAACGGTATCGAACGTCATGCAGATATCCATTTCAGCATCGCACGCCTTGCCCTGGTGCTGGCGCTTGTGTCGACAATAGCAGAGACCGATGCCGATATCATCGGCGGTTTCAATCACCTGTGTCGCCCTCTCGTAATCAAGCAGATGCAGCGCATGTTCGCTGCTGACCGAATCCTCCAGGACGAACACCCGCCCGAGCTGTGTTTTGCCATTCAGGAAAAGTTGCCGGATAAAATCATCTTCAACGGTGATGTACTGCTCGTAAAGTTCACTGAGCAGCTTCTGATCAATATCCCCCCTGGTGCGCATCAGGGCGAACTCGAAAAAGCCGGCCATTGGTGGCGGTATCACATACTCGGTCTTGTCGTTTCCCTGGATGTCAACCAGCAGGGCGCGACCGGCGAGCCGCTGCAGGGTCTTTTCTGCCTCGGCAACCGAAACCTTCCAGTTTCTGGCCGCCAGCTCCGCGGTGAAAGGCTTGATCGGCAAAGCAGCGACCAGTTCGGCTTCTTCTGTGGAAAAGAGTAAGGCGAGGATCTGGTAAAGCAAATCGGAGGGCGGCGCCCCCTGGGGGAAAAGGTTCAGACGGTTTGTGAGTCTCTCGTAACTTGAACGAGGTGTGCGATGAGCCATCGGTTACCTCCGCCCTGGAATTCGTGGTCGAGGGTCAAGCCGACATAACGGCGTTGCGCGTGGATTCCTTGACGCGATACATTGCCTGGTCGGCGAGACGGATCAATCCATCTTTCGAATCCGCATCATCGGGGAAAGTGGCGATACCAAAGCTGGCCGTCAACCTGAAAGGAACATCGTTGTCATCAAGGAAGACGTATTCGCGGAATAGTTCACAGAGCTTGGTTGCCAGTGTCATGGCCCCTCGCTTGCCGGTGTTCGGCAGCACGATGACAAACTCGTCACCACCATAACGGGCAGCTTTGCAAATCTTGCGAATGTTGCCTTTGATCAGCCTGCCGACTTCGCTGAGCGTGCGGCTGCCCACCATGTGCCCGCAGGTGTCATTAACCTTTTTGAAGAAATCGAGGTCGATAAAGATCAGCGACAACTTGCCGCCAAAACGACGGACTCGTTCTATTTCCTCGTCGATCAAGGTATGCAGATAACGGCCGTTGTAAAGTCCTGTCAAATCGTCAGTGATAACCAGTTCACTGATCCTCATGAAGTTTCGGGCGTTCTCGATGGCGATTGCCGCGTAATCGGCAATCGTGGAAAGAATCTGCAGGTCAGCCTCCCTGAAAATTCTTTCATTCGGGCCGTTTACCAGTTCAATGACGCCGAGAATGCGGTCCTTGCTGAGAACCGGTACGCAGAGAACCGACTGGGTGATAAAAGAGGAGGCCCTGTCAAACTGATCAGAAAAGCGTTCATCTTCACTGACATCCGCAATCACCAGTGGTTCACCATGCTCAGCGACCCAGCCGGCGATACCTTGGCCTGCGGCAATCTTCATTCCCTTGAGTTTCTCTGCAGCCGGAGAGACTGCAATTTCAAAGGTCAGGTCTCCAGTCTCCCCATCCCGCAACATCAGTGACCAGGCTTGAGTGCTAAGCAGGCGGCTGACGTGATCCATGATCACTGCCAGGATGTCTTTCAGATCGACAGTCGACGTCAGAGCCTTGCCGATCTCTATGAGAACCTCAAGCTCACGGTTGCGCCGTTCCAGCGTTTTCAATAGATGGGCGTCAGCAAACAATACGGTCCCCAGATATCGATTGAAGTCCGAACTTTATAATCCAGAAATGACTGTCGCAATTTAGCATATTTTGCAAGCGAGGTCACGTACTTCAAGCGATAACCGGTAACTTCGATCGATCTTCCCAAAACATGCAAAGCCCAACCACTCTGATATAATGATTTTATTAAAAACAATAAATGGTTAGCCATGACAGACGGGTTGCTGGAAAACATCATTCATCTGGAAAAACAGATTCAGGCCAACGTGGCTAAGGAGCAAGTTCGTGCCGGGCAATGGCAGGAGCGTGAACTGGCGATCCTTGAGAGTTCTCTGGTTGAAGTGCGAACGGCAATAGAGGAACAGCGCAAACAGGCCCTGATAAAGAGAAAAGCGCAGTTGCACCGCGAAGCAGCAGGCCTCGAGGCTGC
>JAFDBW010000086.1 GCA_019313105.1 Deltaproteobacteria bacterium
TCAATGATTTGCGACTGTATGCCTGGGTCCAGTTTTTCCCCCTGACGGCTCTCCCCATCGTTGTTCTGGTGTTCCGTAGAAGATATACTGGGCAAGCTTATCTCGTCGCTGCCTTTGTCTGTTACCTTCTCGCCAAGGGGGCAGAAAATTATGATCCTGATATCTTTGAATTGACGTATGATCTCGTCAGTGGCCATACAATGAAGCATCTGCTTGCCGCATCAGGAGGCTTTGCCATCCTGCTGATGCTGAAGAACAGGACGCGCTTGCAATAAGCGCAGTTTGAGGAGATGCAGGGATGGACTGGGTTGATTATGCGTTTATCTTGACGGCTTATGTGGTCGCAAGCGGCATCAAGGGGTTGACGGGGATTGGCTTTTCGACCTCCTGCCTGCCGATTATGGCACTGCGGCTTGACCTGAAAATCGCCATCCCCCTGGTCATCGTGCCGTCTATCGTCAGCAACCTGGTCGTCATGTTTCAGGCCGGTCGTTTCCGTGAGGCCATCAGTCGATTCTGGCCATTATATCTGGCGAGCATACCCGGCCTCGTCGCCGGCTTGACAATTTTGGTCGCGATCGATGCTAATATCGCCAAAGCGATTCTCGGCCTCGTCCTGATCTCATATGCCCTTTGGGCCTTGCGCAACAAGACTTTTTCACTCTCTGCAGAATGGGAACGGTTGCTGAAAATACCGGTGGGATTGTGTACCGGCTTCGTCAATGGACTGACCGGGTCCCAGGTAATGCCCGTGCTGCCGTACCTTTTGTCGCTCAAGCTGAACAAAAATGCCTTCGTACAGTCGATTAACATCTCCTTCACACTTTCGAGCCTGATCATGCTGGTCGGGATGAGCCGGCTGGGCCACTTGTCTTTTAATACTTTCCTGACTGCTTCTGGTGGCCTGATCCCCGTTCTCCTGACCGTGTACCTTGTCGGCAGACTTCACCGCCGCCTCACCGGGGCATTCCATCGGACGATGGTGCTCACCTTCCTGCTGGTCATGGGGTTGATCTTGCTGGTCAAGACTCTGGTTTAGTCAGGGGCAGTCATCTCTTGTCTTGTGCAGGCGACGACCAAGCAACAGTCAACGATGGCACAGCTCAATTACCAAAAATTCTTCCTGTGCCATCATCTCCCACCGAATGGCTGCATCGAGGGGTTCGGAAGAGATCAGCCAGGAGTTATCAGAACAGGCTTTGTAGAGAGAGTAGTAGTCCGGCTCCCTGACAAAATCGCGGTAAGCGAAGAATTTCACTCCGTCGCTGAACAGGCAATTCAGCGCCGAATAATTGTACTTCTGCCTGATCAGCGCAACGGTATCGAGAAAAGCCCGGCCCAGGTCACCAGGTTTGCCACTCATGAAGTGATAAAAGAGGACCTCCGTGTCGCGGGCATCCGCTTTGAGACCCGGCAGGTCTATGTCGGAAATCAGCCCCTGATAGTCGTAGACCACCCCGTTGTGGAAAAACACGGTGTTGTCGTGATGGAAAGGATGCGCATGCCGGGTGTTGGAGGTGTTCGTCCAGGCCGATTTGCGCAGGTGCAGGATCATCACCGGCGAAGTCTTCGCCGCGCTTAGAATCCCGAAGACCCTGTCGGTCTCCTCGAGGAGGCTGGCCCCGCTTTTGTGAACGACCAGCCGGCCTTCCTCGTAGAAGGCCAGCCCCCAGCCATCCTCGTGGCCGGGAGGGTCTTCGGCCATGACCACACCGGTTCGAGCGAGCTCGCAGAAGCGGGCAACGATGTCCCGGTGCCTTGCAAAGTCAAAATTGGTGATTCCCAGAACCCTGCACATTCAGAAGCCTCTCAGATTATCCGTGAAACGGCTGCAACTCCGGCGGTTTGGCCATATCCCGGCGTCTTTTTGTCCCATAATGATCGCTATGAAGCTGCCCGCAAACCATCGCCTGTGCTCAAAACTCCGATTTTTCGCTTCGCCCCGCATCGTCCAACGGGCTCCTAAAAAAACCACTTCGCCACGGCAACGGCGATAACGATGCCGACAAAATCGGCAACCAGGCAGACCGGTACAAGGTAGCGGGACTTCCTGATGCTGACCGCGCCAAGGTAGACGGCCAGCACATAAAAAGTGGTCTCCGCACTGCCCATGATGATGGCCGACATGTAGGTGGCCATGGAGTCCACACCGGTGGTGGTCACGATGTCCGTAAAGAGCGCGGTCGAGGCGCTGCCGGAGAGCGGCTTGACGATCGCCATGGAAACGGCTTCGATCGGTATATCCAGGAACGCAAAGACACTGTAAAAGGCGTTCCTGACATAATCGAAAGCGCCGGATGCCTGGAACCCTTTGATGGCGACGAAGATGGTGAGCAGGTAGGGGAAGATGTTCAGGATAATCGCCGGGCCCTCTTTGGCTCCGGCAACGAAGGAGTCGTACACCCTGACCTTCTTGAACGCTCCGTACAGGACCGTAAACAGGATGAACAGCGGGATAATCAGCAGCGAGATATATTCGACGGACGATATCATCGGAAAATCTTCCTGAACAGGGCCAGCACCAGCAGCGCCGTCATGGTGGAAATGGCGGTCGCGATCAGCACCGGCAGCACGACTGCGGCCGGATTCCCATGCCCGAAGCCGGCGAGGATGCCGATCACTGAAAACGGGATCAACTGGATACTGGCGGTGTTGATGACGATGAACGTCATCATCTCCGGCGTGATGGTCCCCTTGTCTGGATTGATTGAGTCGAGTTCCTGCATGGCCTTGATGCCCAGCGGGGTGGCGGCGTTGCCGAGCCCGAACAGGTTGGCAAGGACATTCAGGGTGATGGCCGTAATCGACGGATGATCGCCGGGAATGTCCTTGAAAAGCCGGGAGATGATCGGCCTGAACAGGTGCGCGATCCGTTAGATCAGGCCGGAATCTTCAAGGATCCGGGTGATTCCCAGCCAGACCGAGACGATGCCGAGCAGAAACAGCGAGATCTCGACCGCCGCTTTGGCGCCGTCGAAGATCGACTTGGTGAACGCCTCCAGATTGCCGGTAAAGATGGCGAAGACGATACTGATGCAGATCATGATCAGCCAGAGGACGTTCATCGGTTGCCTCCCGGGAAAGACATTCTTTTGATCAACAGCTGCTTCCGGTTTGTATGCAGCTCTACCTCTGCACCGATCGGCAGGGTGATCTTGTTCGCGGCATGGCCGATATAGGGACAATGTACGACCGGGAAGTTCAACTCCATTTGAGAGGCTAGGATGTCATAGACCTGCTTGCTTCTGAGACCACGAAAATCGCCGATGATCAGGGCCTTGATATCTTTGAATTTCCCCGCCAGGATCCACTGGGTCAGATAGCGGTCCACCTGGTGCAGTTTCTCATCGACATCTTCGAGGAACAGGATCGCACCGTGCGTATCGATCTCCCAGTCCGTATCGATCAGGGCGGTCAGGGTGATCAGGTTGCCGCCCTTCAGGATGCCGGCGGCGGAGCCGGGTTGGTAAACCTTGCAGGGAGCACCCTTGAGCAGGTTCTTTTCCGGGTAGCCCTTGACGGCATTGATCAGCGAATTCAGCGTGAATGCCGTGGGCGTGTCCAGGTTGATCAGCATCGGGGCATGCAGGGCTACCTGCCCGGTGCGCTCAAAAATCGGGTTGAGCAATGCGCTCAGGTCACTGAAACCGGCGATGATCTTGGGATGTTTCCTGATCAGTTCGAAATCGAGGAAAGGCAGAATTTTCATCGCGCTATATCCGCCGCGCAGGGCCAGGATCATGTCGATCCCGGGTTCTGCAAACGCGGCATGGATCTGCTCTGCCTTCTCCCTCGGAGAGGGGAGCGCTTGCGGGAATTCCGGATTGATGACGTTGAAACCCGACTCTGTGAGCTGTTTGATGCCACTCGTAAAGTCACTCTTTTTCTTGATCAGATAACTTGGCGTCACAATAAAGGTGTTAAGCAAAGCAGCGCTCTCCAAGTTGTCGGCGTATGGACAAAGATTCCGGGCCGTTAATTCGTATCAATTTATCGCCATTCCGGGACAAATACAACCTGGATTGAAGATATCCTCTTTAACCTAACGTCCCTGTAACCGGCTTGGCTTGAAAAGCATAATGGTGGCTGTCACCGTTGATCAGAAAGATGAGTCTGATTAACCTCGGATCTCTATGTGCGGCATATTTTGTGCATAGATAGCCTGTTGACTTCATTTAATACCGTTCGTGACATAATTTATGGTTTCAATCGGCAGAGTTACGTCCTAGTGATCGTTCTGGCGGGCCTGGCGGGCTGTGCCTCGATGAACAAGTCTGAATGTTTAAACGCTACCCAGTCTAACCAGGCTCAGTTGGATAAACTGAAGAAGGACATCAAGGCGAAAGAGGCCTTGCTGGTCAGCTCAAAGACCTCTGAAATGACCCGGGTCCACCTGTTGGAAGAAATCAAGACGGACGAGAAGAAAGTCGAAGAGCTGGAAAAGAAGGTCCTGATTCTTGAACGTGACAAAGAGGAAAAACTGGCTGAATACGAAGAGATCAAGAAGATGTATCAGTACTGATACTCTAGCTGTGGCCAGTTACCATCCTTACCAAACTGTTTGACAGTAAGTGGCTCACACGCATAAAGTGCTCATTTTTATCGGTTCTCGGGGGATTTTTATTGTGCAGGCAGAAATTGTTACAGAGCTATGGACTTAATTTGCAGCCGCTCGCCCAGTCTTTGCCGGCGAGCGGTTCTGTTTGTCGAGTTCAAGGCTCAATATCTGCGTTGCGGACCATTAAACAGGGTGCCCTACGAAAACCATCCAAGGGGAAGAGTTTCTCTCAATCAGAAACGAGGCGAACTCTTTAGGGATAAATCAAATTGAGGTGGAACCAATGAAACAAAAGATCCTTGTTCTGGATGATTCTCCTTTCATGTTGACGATCATTGGCGACATGCTGAAGAGGCTCAATTACGAAGTTACGACTGTCGACAATGGGAATGATGCCTGCCAGAAGGTTGAATCAGGCCGGTTTGACATGATTATTACGGATTTGAATATGCCGGTCATGGATGGGCTGGAATTTACAAAACAGGTAAGAACTTATCCAAATTGCAGGTTTATACCAATCGTTATGCTTTCCAGCGAAACCGATGGTGAAAAAGTGACCAAGGCGAAGCAGTTAGGTATTTCAACGTTTCTGCGCAAACCGCCGAATGAATCTCAGCTGAAAACCTTGCTGCAAATCACACTCGGCAAGCGGAAGGCCTCGAGGATAGCGATTAAAGTCGAAGTTTATTACGGGGAGAGTGAAAAATTTACCGATTATAGCACCGGATATACTTTCAATATGAGCATCGGCGGCCTGTTCCTTGAGACCAGTCATCCACTCTCACCCGGAGTAGAGCTTAAACTCAAATTTTCCCACCCGGAGAACGGCGAGTCGATCGTTTGTCGGGGCCGGGTGGCCTGGGTCAATTCATTGACCTCTCCAATCAATAAAGATCACCCTTCAGGAATGGGTGTGGAATTTATCGACCTTGACGAAGAGCGTCGAATTCAGGATTTGCTCCGATCGAGGGCCTGGAAAAATTGACCTAAATCAGTTCATTTCAGTGTCTTTGCGTGAGGATCAATGATTAAGGGACGTGCATCACCCGAGCAGGTTAGGCGCCTATCTCGTCAGGAATGCGGCACGGGCCCGGCAGTTCTTGTTTGATTCGCCGGTACAGACAGGGGACACCCTGCTTAGAGTGTCCCCTGTCTGCTCCGTCTGACTCAATGCGTCGCCTTATCTCCCCATATATACCTTAACCGCTGATCGCGGCCACAGTTCCATCGATAGGCGTTGTAACGAATGGGACTCTTCTTGTAGAAATCCTGATGGTAACTTTCATCTCCCTTGATCGGGTAGAAGGTTGACGCATCGAGGATCGGTGTGACCACCGTCTGGTCGGGAAACATCGCGACAACACGCTGCTTCGATTCTTCGGCAATCTTTCTTTCCGATTCATTGGCGACAAAAATGGCTGCCAGGTAGCTGTGCCCCTTATCGCAAAACTGCCCGCGATCATCAAAGGGATCGATGTTCACCCAGTAATAATCGAGCAGCTGTTGGTAGTTCACCTGGCTCGGATCGTAGGTGATTTCAACCGCTTCGTAGTGACCCTCATGGTTGCCGTTGTAGGTCGGGTTTTTTAAGGTGCCGCCGGTAAACCCGGAGACCACGTCGGTGACACCAGGCAATTTTTCAAAATCCGACTCCATGCACCAGAAACATCCTCCAGCCAGGATCGTTTTGGCGGCCATGGCGTTAGTGGCAAAAAAGAGCGAGATGCTTAACAAGAAAAGAATCTGTCCGTATTTCATAAGACCTCCCGGTGTGCAGAGACAGGTTGATAACTTCTTTTGATTTGTTTTGGATCAATTATAGCAGGGCTTTTTATACGCTGATTAACGGATGTGTAAAGATACGGTAAAGTTTGTCCGGTTAAATTATACTCTGTTAGAAACAAGAAAGATCGCCGGTTCGCCTCACGCCCGACCCATACTTATGTCGGGCAACAAAAGTATACAATAAGTGCCTTCTCCCTGCGGAGGAAGTGTAGGCATTTGGTCGGAGGGTCTTGCCTGAGTTGAGGTTGCCACCTTGACGCGCCAGGCATGTCCAACGCAGCGTAATGTAGAGGTCAAGGACATCGTTACCTATGTCCATATCTCGTGCCCAACCCCGGCGGTTTTCTCTTTGGGCGACAATTCGCCGATAGCCCTGTCAGACTCCATATTTACCTCCCCTGTCTTACCCTCACAGCTTTATCGTTGAATTATACAAAAACATCGCCTATATATAACTTGTAAGGTAATTATTTAGTTCGATAAACACTACAAGGACGAAGTCTGCTTGCAGAGGCAAAATGGCTGCCTTAACTCCTCTCACACGGAAAATTAATGAAAATAAGGCGTTAGATACGTCCAGCCCTTTAGATCAAGAAATTTTTTGCTACACTGTTAAACGCTAAGTCAATGCAATACATAGAATGTTCCTGATGCTTCCCGGGTCCATCTGTACTGTGGCAACCTCACGAATCAATTACGACACGGTTGTTGGCTGAAACATGGATTAATACAATCCGTTGATAGCCAGGAGAAAACTCAAATAATGATTGATTTTCTGACAAGTCACCGGTGTAACCATGATCAAGATTAAAAAAGGTCTTGATCTGCCGATCGGTGGCGCACCGGATATGCACGTTGAAGACGGCCCACCGGTTTCGCGAGTTGCCCTGGTTGGCAACGACTACCAGGGCATGAAACCGACCCTGCTGGTCGCGGAAGGGGACCGGGTAGTGCTCGGGCAGCCCGTTTTCAATGACAAGAAGAACCCCGAAGTCGTCTATTGCGCACCGGCGGCTGGCAAGGTGATTGCCATCAACCGCGGCGAGCGGCGGCTCTTTTTGTCGCTGGTGATAGAAGTTTCCGGTGATGACGAGAAGACCTTTCCTGTAACCCCTGCAAGTCAGCTTGATCAACTTACCGATGGAGAGGTACAGCAGCAACTGATCGCTGCCGGCTTGTGGCCTGCGTTCCGGACCCGACCCTACAGCAAGGTCCCGGTACCGGGCACGGAGCCGGCCGCACTGTTTATCACCGCCATCGACACCAACCCGCTGGCAGCCGACCCGCAGATTGCGATCTCGAAGAAAGCCGCAGAGTTTGAGGCTGGCCTGAAGGTTGTTCGCCATCTGACAAACGGCAAGACTTATCTGTGCAAAGCGCCGGGCGCACAAATCCCCGCACCGCAGAGGATCACCGTCAGTGAATTTGCCGGCTGCCATCCTGCCGGTCTGGTGGGCACACATATCCATTTTCTCGAGCAGGTCAACCATCAGCGCATGGTCTGGCATATCGGTTATCAGGACGTGATCGCAATCGGACATCTTTTCCTGACCGGCCGAATCCTCACCGAAAGGATTATCTCCCTCGCCGGCCCGACCGTTGCAAATCCGCGGCTGATTCGCACCCGTCTCGGCGCCTGCCTGTCGGAGTTGGTTGACGGACAACTGCAGACGGAAAATCCCCGCGTCGTTTCCGGATCGGTGCTGACAGGCCATACTGCTGAAGACGCCCATGATTTCCTTGGCCGATTCCACAACCAAGTCTCGGTCCTGGAGGAGGACTGCCAGCGTCAATTCATGGGCTGGTGCATGCCGGGTTTTGACAAATTCTCGGTCAAGAACCTGTTCGCTTCCGCGCTCTTGCCACGACGGGAGCTGCCACTGACGACCAGTACCCACGGCAGTCTGCGTGCGATGGTGCCGACCGGCGCCTTTGAAAAGGTGATGCCGCTCAATGTCAAGGCCACCTGGCTGCTTCGTACTCTGCTGACACTTGATACCGACCTGGCACAGGAGCTCGGTTGCCTGGAGCTCGACGAGGAGGACCTGGCCCTGTGCAGCTTTGTCTGCTCCGGAAAAATGAATTATGGCTATCATCTCCGGCAAACTTTGCTGAAGATTGAGAAAGAGGGATAATGAAACCGCTTCGCAATCTTCTGGACAAGCTGCATCCACTCTTTGCTGAAGGCGGCAAGCTTCAGAAGCTGTACCCGCTCTACGAAGCCATAGACACCTTCACCTACACTCCAGGTGAGGTAACCGACGGTGCTCCCCATGTACGGGACGCCATGGACCTTAAGCGGGTGATGATCACCGTGGTCCTTGCCTTGGTCCCCTGCTTCTTCATGGCCATGTGGAACACCGGTTACCAGGCCAACAGCATCATGCAGGTGAACGGAGGCAGCGTCGAGGGCTGGCGTGGCCTTCTGCTTGAACTCCTCGGCTACGGAGGCAACCCGAACAGCCTGGTCGACAACCTGCTGCTTGGCGCAGCCTGGTTCGTCCCGATCTACCTGGTCACCAACATCGTTGGTGGCCTGTGGGAGGCGCTGTTTTGTATTGTCCGCCGGCATGAGCTCAATGAGGGTTTCCTCGTGACCGGCTCGCTCTTTCCCTTGATCTGCCCGCCAACCCTGCCGCTCTGGCAGGTGGCGCTGGGGATCAGCTTCGGGGTTGTGATCGGCAAGGAAATCTTCGGCGGAACCGGCAAGAATTTTCTCAACCCGGCGCTTACCGGACGGGCCTTTCTGTTTTTCGCCTACCCGGCACAGATTAGCGGCGACAAGGTCTGGACCGCATTGGACGGTGTCAGTCGGGCAACGCCGCTGAGCCATGCCGCCGAAGGTGGTGTGCAGGCGGTTATCGGCGTAACCAGCTGGTTCGATGCCTTCTTCGGCCTGATCCCGGGATCGATGGGAGAAACCTCGACCCTGGCTTGCCTGTTTGGTGCGGCGGTCCTGATCCTGTCCGGTATCGGGTCGTGGCGTATTATGTCGTCCGGGCTCGTCAGCGTGGTGGCCATCTCCTTGATGTTCAATTTAATCGGCAGCAGCACCAACCCGATGTTCGAGCTCGGCCCGCACTGGCACCTGGTGCTCGGCGGTTTGACCTTCGGCCTGGTCTTCATGGCCACCGACCCGGTGTCCGGGGCCATGACCGAGGAGGGCCAATGGGTCTACGGTTTCCTGATCGGTACGATGTGCATTTTGATCCGCGTCGTCAACCCGGCTTTCCCGGAGGGGATGATGCTCGCCATCCTGTTCGGTAATGTCTTTGCGCCATTGATCGACCAGTTGGTCCTGAAATTCCATATCAAGAGGAGGCTGAGGCATGTCCAGGGATAGTACTGCTAAAATCCTGACAGTCGCTTTTCTCCTCTGCGTGATCTGCTCGATCCTGGTCTCCGCTGCAGCGGTGGGTTTGAGTGAGCGTCAGCAACGCAACAAGGCCGCAGAAAAGAAGAAGAACATCCTGATGGCGGCCGGGTTGTACGATGAAGACATGTCACTCGATGAGCAGTTCAGTACAATCCAGACCCGCATTGTCGATTTGCAAAGTGGTGAGTTCAGCAGCGATTATGACGTCGCCAGCTTCGACAGTCGGGTGGCGGCGCGGGAGCCAGAAACCCGGTTTGTGATTCCCGAAGGGCAGGACTTAGCGGGCATCAAGGCACATTCCCGCTACCAGGACGTCTACATGGTTATGGACGGTGATGCATTGCAGCAGATGATCCTGCCGGTGTACGGTAAGGGACTGTGGTCGACGATGTACGGCTTCATATCTCTCGATGCTGATATGACCACGGTTGTCGGTTTCGCCTTTTACGAACACGGCGAAACGCCGGGGCTTGGCGGCGAGATCGATAACCCGAACTGGAAGAACCTCTGGCCCGGCAAGCGCATCTACGATGACCAGGGCAAAACGCGCATTGAAGTTGTCAAGGGTACGGTAGACCGGGGTTCGGCAAATGCCATTTACCAGGTCGACGGTCTTTCCGGGGCAACCCTGACGGCACGCGGGGTCGGCAACCTGCTGCAATACTGGATGGGGCAAAACGGCTATCGGCTGCTGCTTGCCAAACTGAAACAGGAAGGGGTGAAGCAATGAGCCGCGCCAAAGATGTTCTCCTCGATCCGTTGTTTAACAAGAACCCTATCGGGCTGCAGATCCTGGGCATCTGTTCTGCATTGGCGGTGACCTCCAAACTGGAGACCGTGATCGTCATGTCGCTCGCGGTCACCTTCGTTATCGCCGGCTCCAACGTTTCGGTGAGCCTGATTCGCAAGCAGATCCCGAACAGTATTCGCATCATCGTGGAGATTACAATTATCGCAACTCTGGTCATTATCGTTGACCAGTTCCTCAAGGCTTATGCTTTTGGCATCAGCAAGCAGCTGTCGGTGTTCGTCGGTTTGATTATTACCAACTGTATTGTTCTTGGCCGTGCCGAGGGCTTCGCCATGAAGAACCCGCCGGGCTTAAGCTTCCTCGATGGAGTCGGCAATGGCCTCGGTTACAGTATTGTCCTGATTATTGTGGCTTTCTTCCGGGAGCTGTTCGGCGCCGGCAAATTGTTGAGCTTCAGTATCCTGCCAACCACCAGTGAAGGCGGATGGTATCTCCCCAACGGTTTGATGCTGCTGCCGCCAAGCGCATTTTTCATCATCGGCTTGTTGATCTGGGCCCTGCGCACCTGGAAAACCGACCAGGTTGAAGAGGAGAACTAGATGCTCGAACATTATCTCAGTCTCCTGATCAAGTCGATCTTCATCGAGAATATGGCGCTCGCCTTTTTCCTCGGTATGTGCACTTTTCTGGCAGTTTCGAGGAAGGTTGATACCTCCTTCGGACTCGGTGTTGCGGTGGTCGTGGTGCAGACGATTACGGTCCCGGCCAACAACCTGATCTTTCAGTTCCTCCTCAAGCCCGGGGCGCTCTCCTGGCTCGGTGTCGGAGACACCGACCTGACTTTCATCGGCCTGATCTGCTATATCGGTGTGATCGCTGCGATCGTGCAGGTCCTCGAAATGGTGCTCGATCGCTACGTCCCGGCGCTTTACAACTCGCTCGGCATATTCCTGCCGTTGATCACGGTGAACTGCGCCATCCTGGGTGGCTCGCTGTTCATGGTGGAGCGGGACTACACCTTTGCCGAGAGTGTTGTTTTTGGCTTCGGCAGCGGGACCGGTTGGGCCTTGGCAATTGTCGCATTGGCCGGCATCCGTGAGAAACTGAAATACGCCGATGTTCCGGAGGGCCTGCGTGGCCTGGGGATCACATTCATGATTACAGGACTCATGGCCATGGCGTTCATGGCATTTTCCGGAATCCAGCTGTAAGGGCAGGGATGATGATTGAGATAGGCCTGGGTGTACTGATATTTACCGGCATCGTAATGCTGTTGGTGGGGTTCATCCTGATCACCAGGTCGTGGCTGATCCCTGCAGGCAAGGTCCTGCTCAAGATCAACCATGACGAGGATAAAAGCCTGTCCGTTGATCCGGGCGACAAGCTGCTGAATATCCTGAGCAACAACGATATCTTCATCCCCTCGGCCTGTGGCGGAGGCGGCACATGCGCTCAGTGCCGTGTCATGATCAAATCGGGCGGCGGTGACATTCTGCCGACCGAAACCGCCCATATCACCAAGCGGCAAGCCAAAGAGGGTTACCGGCTCTCCTGCCAGGTCAATGTCAAGCAGGATATGGACCTTGAACTACCAGCCGAAATTTTCTCCATCAAGAAATGGGAGTGCCGGGTTCGTTCCAACGAAAGCTGCTCGACCTTCATCAAGGAACTGGTCCTGGAACTGCCGGAGGGAGAAGACCTGGATTTCCGGGCCGGCGGTTATATCCAGATCGATGCCCCGCCACATTTCGCCGAATACAAGACGATGGAGATTGCGCCTGAGTACAGGGGCGATTGGGACAAGTACGACCTCTGGCAGTACTGCTCCGAAGTCAATGAGCCGATCATGCGGGCTTACTCGATGGCCAATTATCCCGAAGAAAAAGGCATTATCATGCTTAACGTGCGCGTTTGCCCGCCGCCGCCTGCTGTCCCCGATGCACCGCCAGGCCAGATGTCTTCCTTTATCTTCACCCTGAAACCCGGCGACACGGTCATGGTCTCGGGCCCTTTCGGCGAATTCTATGCCAAGGATACGGACGCCGAAATGGTCTTTATTGGCGGTGGTGCCGGCATGGCTCCGATGCGCTCGCATATTTTCGACCAGCTCAAACGGCTCAACTCGAAACGAAAAATTTCTTTCTGGTATGGTGCCCGCAGTCTGCGTGAAGCTTTCTACGTTGATGAATTTAACGACCTTGCCGAAAAACATGAAAACTTCAATTGGCACCTGGTGTTATCCGATCCTTTGCCGGAGGATAATTGGGCTGGTCCCACAGGTTTCGTTCACCAGTACCTTTGCGACAACTACCTAGCCGACCACCCGGCGCCCGAGGACTGTGAGTATTACATGTGCGGCCCGCCGATGATGAACAAGGCGGCCACCGAGATGCTGTATAATCTGGGTGTGGAGTATGAAAATATTTTGTATGATGATTTCGGAATCTGACGGGAGCTGATCATGCGCTTTGAACAGACAAGGACAATTTTGCAGCACCTGGCCCCGGATTATCATCGCAAGGTCAGCGACTACTACCAGGACATGGCAGACGGTGACGTTTCTCCGCGGGTCCGCCTGATGCTCGACTACCTGATCGATCATGAGCTGCACAGGGCGCTGGCTTTGGGAGAGTTCTGTCAAGATGCCTCGCACAAGGTGCTCGAGCACTGGTTCAAGGGGGCGGAGATATCTTTCCCCATTGCGCAGAAAGAGATTCTCGGTGAGGCTGCCAGGACGGACCTTGACCAACTGGTCAAGTCGGCGGTCACCTACAAAACAAGCCTGATCAACTATTTTGCACACCTGCTCGAACATAGTACCGACAGGGAGCTGACCAACCTTATTGATAAATTAAAAAAACAGGAAGAGAAGGCGATGAAGCGAATGATTCGTCACTCACAGGGGTTGGCTGATCTCTAAATTGGTGCACTTCGAAAAGTTAGGCCCATGAAAATTTACCTGGTTGCTCTGATATTCTTTCTGCTCGCATTTGCCGGGCTGGCCGCCGGCCTGTTGCTCAAACGTAAAGGCCTGCGTGGCGGTTGCAGTTCTGGATCGGCTGCAAGCGACGATTGCCAGTGTCATCCGGGTGAGGCCCCCGGCAAAAAGTTTTGAAATCGCCTCGTTTATAGATCCTGGAGTCCTCAAGGTAGAGGATTCCAGGCTCGTATTATTTCCCCTTCAAAGCAGTCTCTTTTGCGATTCGGCGTTTACGGGTTTTTGACCGCGTGCCGAAGAATAATCGACTGCCGGTTAACGACCAGATGGTGATGAAAAGCATGATTCCAGAGGTGGTTAGCATGATCCAAATCAGTACACTTAATAAAGGATCAAGCTAAGCTTAAAAGGGCTCAGGGATAACCTCTCTTTGACAGAGAACTTGGGTAATTGGCCATCGACAAAGAGGTGAGCATTTGCAATGATGGCTGTTAAAAATTGGGCTAAATCTCCGTCTAGTATCACAACGCCAGTAGTGTTTCTCCCACGCATCCAAGATGCTGAAAAATTTTCTTTGATCTCAGCTTTAACACCATTCTGTAGGCAAGCCTCAACGATTACTTCTGCTAGTTTGGTTTCCATTGTGTTCCTCCATATTTGGACAGTTTTTCATCAGGCCTGAAGACAGGCTTAAGAAGCTTTCGGCGGTACTGGATTGCAGAATAAATAAGAATTTTCAGGTTTCGCCAAATTCAGCCCCTCTGAAGCATGTAGTAGTACGAATCAGAACCTCTCCACTTTGACCTCAACTTACGACCAAGTATAATTGGCATCTAACCATCCTTGAAAGTATATCGGCATTATCTCATTTAAGTTCGTACTCTAAACCTTTACAGACTCAGGAGGAATACGCATGAAGTTCATATTCGATCATATTGTCATTAACGTTGTCGATATTGATAAAATGGTCAAGTTTTATACTGAAGTTCTGCAATTGCCGGGCGAGAGGCTTGAGGAGTTTACTGCGGGGCAGGTTCCCTTCCCCTCTGTAAGGCTTTCCGCCGACAGCATCATCGACCTTTTCCCGAAAAAAATGTGGGAGAAAACCAACCCAGAGGACGTATGTCGTCCTAACCTCAACCACTTCTGTTTTGCGACTGACGAAGCTGGCTCAAAAGCCCTTCAGGCAAGGCTCAATGCGAAAGGTGTTGTTATTGAGGAAGGGCCAGTCAAGCGCTGGGGAGCACATGGGACTGGCACGTCAATTTACTTTAGGGACCCAGAAGGGAACACGATTGAAGTCCGTTATTACTCTGATGGGGAAAATGCTCGACCTTGTTTCCTTGACTCCTGAAAAAACCGTGGGCTTTTCTTATTGTCACGACTGCCTGGAAGCTTTCGCGTTAATGGAATGCAGGTGTTACAGGACATGTCGTGGCCGTTTCCTTATCTATATCTCATGTGATTAAATGGGCTGACTGCCACCGAATTAAATGGCTCTGTTGTTAATTTGTACGCCATCGATCTGCTGGTTTCGGTTCAGTTTGAAGACGAGGTCCGCCCGACCCGGCATCTCTGTCAGCATCGCCCGGGTCAGACGTTCGTAGTGCATGATGAACCTCTGCAGTGCGGCGGTGTCCATGATCTTGTGCCCACCCGGAGAGGCCTTGGCCAACTTGCGCTCCTGCTTGCTTCGCCACTCCATGACACTGGAGATTTCCGGGATTTTCAGCATGATCAAAAAGTCGATTTCTCTGAACAGCCTCTTGTAGTCATTCTCCAGCTGATCGTTGACGTAGCGTCGCCAGACCTGCTCGGGATCCTCAAGATGCTCGAGGCTGTTGACCGGTAAGGCCAACGCCGAGCCTCTCTGGGGTTTGGCACCGACGCACCAGCCTTCAAAAAGCACCAGGTCGATCGGACCTGTCACCTGACGGAAATCTTCCTCTGGAGAACGATCATCAATAGACTTGTCGAAAACCGGGATATTGATAGACTCCCCTGCTTCAATTCCTCTGAGATCGGTGAGCAATTGCAGGCCGAGCCCGACATCATGGGTGCCGGGAACGCCGCGGGTCTTCAGGAGTGGATGAATCTTTTCTGCCCGCGTCTCGCGCTCAGCGTGGGTCAGGTAAATGTCGTCAATTGAGAAGGTTGTGACCCGTTTTGCAAAACCCTTTTCAAGAACAATCTGCAACAGTTTGCACAGGGTTGATTTGCCGGACCCTTGAGCGCCATTGATGCCGATGATCCGTGTCGCTCGATAGTCATCAGCTTGTTTTGCCAGGCACGCCGCCAACGGGATATAGACATTGATCAACGCCTGCTCCAGGTCGTTGTCGAGCATCATCTGCTTTGTTGCGGCCAGGAAAGAGACCCTGGTCCTGTCCGCTATCTTGAGTATCTCGTCAGCATTCAGTGTATGCATGTTCGCAGGCATCATGTGCAACTCCTATCTTCGATAAACTAACATGAATTTGCCACGCAGTGCCATGCATGTAACAGGGCAGCTTCCCGAAAAAAGTGACTAAATTTTGCACACTTTGTGTGGCGACTGTGCATCAGGACTCTGTCGAATGTCGCGCAACCTATTGATAATACTTACCCTTTCTCTTTGGCATAGCTGATGCTCTTACTGAGAGGCATAGGTACAAACGTGTACCTCCTTCAGGTGAGGAAGCCCACGGGGCATTGTGCTCTGTGGGCTTCTTCCGTTTATCGGCTATGATCAAAATTCAAATTGCACAGAAACCGGATTGGGCCTCTTTCTTCGACCTTGCTGCCGCCGAAGGCTGGCGGGTACCCGAGGTTGAGCGGCAACTCTTTGCGGGAAGATGGAGCGATTGTGCCCAGGCTCTGAAGGAAAACGACAGGTTCAGTGGTCTGGTGACCGCTGTCGCTCATCAACACAGCGGCTGGATCGGCAACCTGATCGTGCCGGAGACACTGCGGGGCCGTGGCTATGGCTCTCGTTTGTTCGAGGCCGCACTCTCGGCGTTGCAGGTGCAGGGAATGACATCGGTCTGGCTGACGGCCTCGGAATCAGGCCGGCCGATTTACGAGAAATCCGGCTTTGTCGCCATCGACGAGATCGAGAGATGGGTGTCCTGTAAAAGATCCCATCTTGGCCCTGCAGACAGTTTCCTGAAGGATGGCGGACAGAAGCTGGTGGCTCTGGATCGGGCTGCATGGGGTGAAGATCGTCGTGCCCTGTTGGAAGCACTTGATGCGCAAGGGAAGGTCTATGCCTGCGGTGATGCCGTTGCCTTGCTTCAGCGGGAACCGGAACTGCAGATCATCGGTCCCTGGTACGCGCCGACAGACTGTCCACGATCCAACCGGCTGCTGTTGCAGAAGATTCTTACAGAAGCCGATCCGAACGTCGAACTCGTTGTCGATCTAGTCAAGTCTTCACCTGTCCGCCAGCTCCTGTCAGCAAACGGTTTCTCCTGCGTCGGGAGCAACGCACTGATGGTGCAGGGTGATACGACCCGGATTCAGATCAAGACGATGGCGTCACTGGCCAGTCTTGGCAGCATCGGTTGATCGCCCTGTCTTTTAGATGCCCTTCACCTCAATATTTGTACATCACCGTTAGATACGCAAACGACCCGGTCTCAGGGACCTTCGCACCGGTGCGGAAGGGATCGCGCTGGTACGAGAGATGGCTGAAATAATACTTGTCGAAGAGGTTGTTGACGCCCGCGTAAATCGACCACTGGTCAAGGTTCAGCCCTGCCTTGGTGTTGGTAATATTCCAGCAGCTGGTCTCTTGCTCATTGAGGCTATCATCGACCCGCTCCTGCTGGTCGGCAAACTGCTCCTGAATCTCGACGAACCAGGTGTCGATGTCATAACGCAGTGCAACCGAGCCTGCCAGTGGCGGGATCTCCGCCAGGGGCTCATACGTGTCCCGGTTCTCCCCATGAGCGTAGGTCAGGTTGCCTATCAGATACATGTCCAACGGCAGTGACATCTGGCCGGACAACTCTCATCCGTACAGCTCGGCGTCGATATTCCGGTAGGTCTTGGCTTCCAACATGGGTCCCATCCCGGCGCCGTCAGGATCCGGGACCTTGACCAGGTTGATATAGTCGTCGATGCGGCTGTAGTAGGCTGAGCCGCTCAGGAAGAAGATGTCACCGTTGAACTTGATCCCCACCTCGGCCTGGTTGTTGCGGGACGGATCAAGGTCGGGGTTGCCGATCCAGTTAGTGGCGGGGGACATCATGCGCTGCAGCCCGATATAAAGCTCCTGGGCGTCGGGCATGCAGCTGGCGGTGGCGAGCCCGGCGAAAAACTCAAGGTTGTTTCACGGCTTCCAGTTCAGTTGCAGGTTTGCTGTCGGCTCGAAGAAGTCATTGTCGCTACTTAAACTGCTCGACTGATAGGGTTGGTACAGGCTGTCTAGCCGGTTGCTGTCGAGACTGTTTGCCGAGGTGTCTGCATAATCAAGGCGCAGCCCCGTGGTTATTCTGAGGGTCTCAGCCGCAGGCCAGCGGTATTCGGCAAACAGGCCGACCTGATCCTGGTCGACATCGGGGATCATCGGTTGCGAAGCATAATTCATGTACATCGCGCTGCGGTTGACGGCGTCCCAGTTTTTGTGAAAGCCGTCGATTCGGCCGCGCAGCTCTCCCGGGCCGGTGGCAAGCACGCCGCTCAGGCTGGCACCGTAGGTCGTGGTGTCGGCGTCGGTTTCCATCATGTAATCCCTGGTGATCATCATGGTCGGCCTGGAACTTTCACGAAACTCGTCGTGCATCAGGTGATCGACCCCGGTCCAGTATGCCTGTAATTTTATTTCATCCAGCAGTTCGGACGGCTGGTCCACGGTCATTGTCCAGTTGAGCCGGTCGGTGCGGTCGTACTCCGCATCCATGTACAGGGCCGGATAGAGGACGTGCTCTGCATCCTGGTGCGCCAGATTCAACTCTGTCCTGATCTTGTTGTTGAGCTGCAGACCTGCTTTCATCCAGTAGGTGTTGATTCTGTAGGCGTCAGAGTCGATATCTCCCTCACGATAGCGATTCTTGCTGGTCGCCGGATAGATCTCGGTGATACGGTCGCCGTTGCCCGTCTTTCGGCGGTTTTGAAGTTTTGTATGCATAACCGCCCAGCACCTCCGCTGTCTTTGTTGCCATGGAAGCTGTGAAGGATGTGCTCAACTGCTCGTAGGAGCCGACCGTAAGAGAGGCCGAGAACCCGGGCACTGGATCGACTGTCTTGCTGATGACGTTGACCAGGCCGCCCATGCTCCCGGCATAGGTCAGGTCATATGGGCCCTTGACCACTTCAATCGATTCGACTTCGGCAAAATCGAAATGAAATGCCGGAGGGTCCATGCGTGACGGGCAACCCCCCTGGATCCGGATCCCGTCCATCAGGACATTGATGTCGTCTCGCTGCAGTCCGCGCAGAACGATGTCGTTGGCAATGGCGCCTTTTCTGAGGCTCGTTAGGCCAGGGATATTTGCCGCCGCTTCACCGATGTCGCGGGCCGGGCTCTCCCTGACCTCGCGGATCGTCAGAACCTCTTCGTTGGTCGTGACTTCGGTCGACCTGACGACGATCTCTTCCAGCAAAACGGTCTCTGCCGCGAAAGCTGGCAGTGAACAGATTGTAAGCAGAATTGCGAGCAGGGTTGAGAGAAGTCTGGGTAGCATAATGGCTCCTGTCTAAGTCTTGTTATTGCATGTGCTCAATCCATCACAGAAATCAAGGAAATCTTTTTTGTTATCTACATGTAACCGTGTGACTATAACAAACGGGGATAAAATTACAAAACGCTAATGGCAGATCTGGTCGCATTTCTCTTTGCATGCTTGACCCGTAACCGGACATCTATTAAGTTGTGCTCCCTATTCGTGCCAATGGAGTTCCGACATGTCGATCAAACCGTCCGTTCCAAGTATTAGCCAGAAAGAGTTCTCCCGGCTGCCGTTCGCAGAGCAGATCGATGTCCTGCGTTGTCAGGATGCCCGTCAAAAGTCCAGACTGTTGATCGATGCTGCCAACGGTGCCGAGCTGATCGCAAAGCTGTCGGCTCAGGAAGTCTACCTGCTGGCCATGGAGCGTGGTCCCGAGCATCTGCCTGAACTGCTGAGTCTTGCCACACCCGAACAATGGACAGGTTTCATTGACCTTGACTGCTGGGAGGGTGATGAATTCGTCGCGGCCAAGGCCCATCGCTGGGTGGCGACCCTGATGGAGAGTGACGAAGAGACGGTGTTCAACGTCCTGCGGACGATGAACTTTGAGTTGTTGACCATGATCCTCAAGACCGAGCTGGAGATCATTTCCGGGCCTGAAGCGACCGAGAATGATGACGCTCGCGCCGAGGCGGTGAAGCGTGAAGGTGGCTACGAAATCAACTACCTCTCTGAGAATGGCGCCAAGATGTATGGCCGAATTCTCGAAATCCTACAAGACACCGAGGCTGCGTTCTTTGTCTATCTGCTTGAAGCGGTGCGCGCCGAAACGATGATCATGATCGAGGAAAGCGTTTACCAGCAACGCACCGGTCGCCTGCTCGACATAGGTATTCCGGAATCTTTTGCCGCACAGAAAGTGTACAGCTGGCTGGACCCCGATCTGTACAAGGAGAAGCGTCCGTTCAAACTCGCCCCCGGATCTTTCGCTGCCAGTGCGCCCGGTTTTACCCTGACGCTGGTCCGCCCGAAAGGGATTCTGGCAGAGGTTCTTGCCGAAGGCCTGGACGAGGAGCTTGCCTGGGAAATGGCCAACGTGGTCAACAAGGTGATGATGGCCGACCGGGTCGAGATGGGCGACCTTGATCAGGTTAGAGGCGCAATCAACAAAGTTGATGCCTACCTTAATCTTGCCCTGGAATGGCTGGCTGGCCAGGATCTGGCCGTGGCCAGGCAGAGCCTGGATGAGTGCTACTGCGAAGACCTGTTCCGACTCGGTTACAGCCTGATCCTTAAATTACAGCGTCGGGCCGCGGCCATGAGCAAAACGTCAATCGCGGCCTACCTCGATCCGAATGCCAAAGCCTGTCTTTCTGCTCTTGCTCAGGATCCACCGCTCTACTTCGAGGGTGTGGGTGACCCGACCCGGGGCGGCACGCGGATGTTTGACAACCTGTACGAGATCCGGTCGGTCGACCAGTGGCTGGCAAGGATCGCAGTGCAGCAGCATATCTTCGAAGAAGGGCTGCAATTCCCTCTGCCGGATCCTGCAACGCTGGACCTGGATGGCTGCCAGCCCGGCGACATTGAAGATGTCACCCTGGTGGAGTTTTTCCTGACCTCGCTCTCCAACAAAATCATGGGCCGTGATTTTCTCCCGATGCCGCTTGCCGAAGAAGAGCTGGCCGGCCTGCACGGGATGGTCTCGCAATCGGGGAGGCTGCATCCGGGACTGCGAGAAGAGACAACCAAGTGGCTCGAGTCGCTGGTCCCTGGTGGCGGCGACTTTGCCAAGTATTGTCTGGATATCTGGGAGGAAGAGTTCTGCTCGATCGGCTTCGAGGATATCGATCCGCGTTACATTGGTGGATTGATTGTTCGGCTGGGGAGTGTTTGAGAAGAAAATGTATTGAACTACAGATAAACACAGCTAGACACGGATAAGATCTTTGAATTAAAGGATCTGTTGTTGGTAGAAATGATATTCTTCAACCTGCATCTTTTTGCCGGTTTGCGTCAAGTAGAGGAACAGGTAGACGCTGCGCCGCATCGCGTTGTGCAGCGTTGAAAAAACGGCCGCAAAATATTGCAGCTTGATACCCTGGCCTTTGATCTCATCAGTCCGCTTCTGCACGACCTCTTTCATCCATCGCTGCTCTGCAGGGTTAAGGCCGGTATCAAAAAACGCAGGGATGCGGCTGGTGATAACCTTCTCACAGCGGGCATAGTCGTAAGCCAGGCTCTCCAGGAGGCGTTGCCTCGAGATATCGTTATCCCTTTGTTCGGTAATTTTGACCAGGTTGTTGAAGATCTCCTGGCGGCTCATGGGGTAACGGAACAGATCGTGGCGATGCCATTCGCCGGCCAGCCAGACCAGCCCCTTGGCAAAGGAGCCTGTGGCGTCGGTCAACTCGTTCAGGAAGGTCGCAAAGCAACCGCTGTTGAAGGTCAGGTCGAGCAGCCGGCTGATCTTCTGGATCTGTTGCAATTGAGCATATGAGAGCTCGGGGCTTCCCAGGGTTGTATAGGGTGGATTGGGGTCGAACCTGATCCGAAGAGCTTCGGCCTGCTCGCGCAGTGGCGAACCGGGCAGCAGCTTGACCGGTTCGATCTGCAGATGATGAGGCTTGAGGGCCATCACCCGGTCGATCGAAGCAATCAAATCCCCGAAGTTTTCGCCCGGCAGGCCGGCGATCAGGTCGAGATGTAAATGGATGCGACCATCTGTCACCAACCTGCGCACATTCTCCTCGAGCTTGCCCAGGTTGACCTTGCGGTTGATGGCACCAAGGGTGCTCTCGAGAGTCGATTGCACACCGATTTCGAACTGGAACGTATCGTGAGCTACCGTTTCGAGGAGGGCCAGGGTCGCGTCATCGAGCAGGTGAGCGCCGATCTCGAAATGGAAGTGGGTCGACCGGTTGTGCTCGAGGATGAAACGGAAAATCTCCCGCGCACGTTTGGCGTCGTAGTTAAAGGTGCGATCGACCAGTTTGACCTTGGGCACCTCGTTCTGCATCAGCAGGAGCAGATCGTCCTGAATGCGCTCCATCGAGTAACTTCGCATCAGATTGTCGCGGGCACTGAGGCAGAAGCTGCAGTGGAAAGGACAGCCGCGGCTGGTTTCGTAATAGGCGAATCCACGGGTTAAGTCGCACAGGCCCAGTTGAAACGGAGAGGGGATATTATCCAGATTGGCGATTGGTGGGCTGTCCGGGCCACTGATAAGTGTGTCGTGCTGGCGGACAACCGTGCGTGGGATCAATTCAGGCTTAACATCCTGCTGCCAGGCAAGCAGCAGCGCCCGCAGCGGCTCTTCCCCTTCGCCGCGCACCAGTGCCGTCAGCCCTGGATGTCGGGCAAAGATCTCGTCATCGTCAAATGAGATCTCCGGTCCGCCGAGAATGATGCGCGACTCGGGACGGGCTACGGCCAGGGCGTCGACCAGTTCGAGTGTCTCCCGCCGGTTCCAGAGATAGACCGAGAAAGCGATCACATCCGGATCTTCGCTCAGCAGCATGGCAAGGATCGACTCCCGTGGTTCATGCATTGTGAACTCGCGGATCAACAGTTCGCCGCAGTCGTCACCACAGTAGGCTGCCAGGCAGGGCAGCGCCAGGCTGTTATGGATGAACTTGCTGTGCAGGGTGGCTAGGATGGTGCGCATGAAGCAAGGATAGCGAAGGGGGAGGGGGATATAAAGTAAATTATGCAGTCAGCACAATGTTGGGAATGTGCTGCCTGCGTAATGGTTATGGGGTTAAGTTCAAAATCAGAACCGGCGGGTCGCGCGACCCGCCGGTTCTGATTTGCGTTTAAGGTTTAAATGTCTAAAACAATGAAAGAGGCCACCACACTTATACGGTATGGCGGCCACTTCCCCAATGTTATTGATTTGGAACAAACTCCTTCGGCTCCTCGTAACTCTCATAATCATACCGTCTCCAACGAAACGGCAGATCAACAATCTCCCCCGGAGCAGCAACCGAATAAAGCACCCTGAAGGCCTCGAGAATCACGGCCCGTTGCTGCTTGACATTGCCCGGCTCACCGAGCGGGTGTCCAAAAGGCCACTTGACGTAAACGGTCCGTGGCGGCTGCACCTTTTCAGTGTATTCGCGCACGATCGATATCCCGATTGTCGGGATGCCGGCTTTTTCAATCTCTCTCTGGACCAGTCCCACGGACTGGTTGCAGATGCCTCAGGCGGGTGTCAGTAGGACCACGTCAACTTCGTCCTGTAGAAGCTTTTCGACGACCTGCCTGGCTGTTTTGCCGATCAGCGTGGCGATGTGATGTCCGTCAATATGTCCCATGAAGGAGTAGTGGCGAGCAGCCAGGTCACCGATGGTCCCTGCAGCCTGTAATTCGCGAAGACGATCAATCGGCAAGATGATGTTGAGGTCCTTCTCGGCGTCGCTGTGATCGTAGTAGTCGTGGGTGATCAGGTAGTCCTTGCTGATGGTTGCGCCTTCGATTTCCCGAAAGCTGGGGTCGCCCTCGCTGTCCTGCATATCGAAGGGCAGCTGGTCTTTGTGGTGGACGCCAGAAGTTGTGACCAACGCCACCCTGCATTCGCTAAGGGGTTTGGTGACTGCGGTCCAGGGGGTCGGCTCGCCGGATTCCCAGGGCTCGTAGGCAGTGATGAAGCGTTGCGCAAGGCGCGGAAAACGGGTGATGACTTTGGCAATCAGCTGATTCTTGATACGGCTGGACATGGTTTGAATCCTTGTTTTTTTCAAACAGTATAACTTGAAAATTGCCGTGTGAAATTATTTTCTATCACAAAAATAAGGAGTCCGACCAGATCTGGTCGGACTCCCGTGTGCCCATCCGGATGGGTTCTGTAAACGGAGTCAACTACTTGCGAAGCAGGGCAATTTCATCGCTTTGCGAGGTTTCTGCGCCAACGACAATCGGCAGGTCAGGGTTGTTGGCCCATTCGATCCAGGAACCGTCGTAGTTCTTGACCTGATTGTAGTCAAGCGCCTGGAGAACCAGCGTGGCATAGGATGAACGAATGCCGGTCTGGCAATGGGCAATGATTTCCTGACCGTCATTGATGTTATGTGCGGCGAGCAGGGCGCGGATTTCCGGCTCGGGTCGCAATACCTTTACACCGTTGACCTCATGCTGCAGTTCTGTCCAGTTGAGGTGGACCGCACCGGGAATGTGACCACCGCGGTCGGCGCGGATCCTGGTTCCGAGATACTCTTCCGTTGTCCGGGTATCCCAGACCAACACACCGGGATTACCAAGGCGCGTCAGAACATAGTCAACTTCAGCGCGTGCTTCACCGGGAGAGGTGACGCGGTATTCGCTTGGGACGGCTGTAGTGGTTGGCAACATGGAGGTAGGATGGCCTTCCCTGGACCATTTCTCGTAACCACCGTCGAGGACCAGAGTTTTTTCGTGACCATGGTAGCGCAGGGTCCAGGCGAGACGTGCTGCGTAGGGGTTGTCATGCTCAGCATAGGTGATCACTGTGGTGTCCGGGGTGATACCGAATCTTTCCATCAGTATTTCGAAGTCAGTGGTGGTCGGCACAAGACTCTTGACGCCACCTCTTTTGTCGAGGAACTCGCTGCGGGGGACACTGTACGCCCCGTCAACATGCCCGAGCAGGTAGAGCGGTGCCTGTCGTGCGTCCAGGACAACGACCTCAGTGTGGTTCATCGCCAGCCAGCCGGTCTGGACAAAATAGTCCTCTATCGCTGCTGCTGCGAGAATCGGCAGGGCGAGCAGAAGCATGTTGGTCAGGGCGATTGTTTTCAGGGATTGCATGATTGACTCCTTTAAAGTTTACATTATAGATAAGGATTAAAACAAATATACAACGGTGTCAAGGTGTTTTTTAAAATAAATAAAGTACTTTAAATTGATAAAGAATAGCCGGGTGTTTTAATGGGACAATCATGCGGGGCTACGAAGGAGGAATTGTTTCTGTTGGCCGGCCTGTGCTAGGGTGATAATTGTGTCCACCTGAAGGCATTCGATTGTCTGGCGAATCATTGAACTGGAGTTTTCGTGGCAATAGGTAAAACAATCCTGGCGTTGGTCGCTGATGAACAGGGCGAGGTGTTCGAACACCCCGACCTGTTGCTGGCAGGGATGAACGGTACCGAAGTGGTCCGGCCGCATACCGATGAACTGATGCCGATGCCGGAAGGCAGTCGCCTCTTCACTATTCCGCAGACGCCTCCGATCGGCTTTGACCGGCGGAGCAGCAAACAGTTGACCATTGATCGCCTGCCAAAGGAGTGGGGTGGAGGCCGCATCCAGGCGGTCTCGGCGTTCCTGACGCCGGGGTATACCCGCACCTTGTTGCCGGCCGCAGATTTCCAACATAAAGGGCAGACCTTGCCACTCTGGTCCTACACCGCAATCGGCTGGTGTGTCGAGGAAGAACGTTTTTACGTTGCCGCGGTGCAGGTCGATCGCAACACCCACTGGCAGCCTGACCATTTTGATGACCGCAAGCTCGAGCCCCTGGTGCGCAAGGTGCTGCAGGAGTATCCCGATAACCGCCTGCTGGAACAACTCGCGCGCTGCGCCCTCGATTACCATTGCTTTGCCGCCAAGAATCTCTTCTTCCGTCGCTGGGAGGCGCCGCTGCCGACTTCGCCGACCTGTAATTCGCGCTGCATCGGCTGCATCTCCCTGCAGGAGTCGGACTGCTGTCCGGCCAGCCAGGAACGCCTGACCTTCGTGCCGACCATTGACGAACTCTGTGAGGTGGCCGTGCCGCACTTACGTGAAGCAGAGAATGCGATCGTCTCTTTCGGCCAGGGTTGCGAGGGTGATCCGATCATGCAGACTGATGAGATTGTCGAATCGGTTCGGCAAATGCGCAGGCAGACCGATAGGGGTACGATCAATTTCAACAGCAACGCGTCGATCCCCGGCGCCATCGATAAACTGGCGGATGCCGGGGTCGAGTCGATCCGGGTTTCGCTGAATTCGGCGCAGGAGAATTTCTATAACGCCTACTACCGGCCGCGCGGTTATTGCTTCGATGATGTCCTCGAATCCCTGAGGCGAGCCAAAGCTGCCGGGCTCTACACCATGCTGAACTACCTGGTCTTCCCCGGGGTTTCTGACCGTACTGATGAGATTGAAGCCCTGGCCGGGCTGATTGATGACATTGGCGTCGATATGATCCAGATGCGCAACTTGAGTCTTGACCCGGTGCTGTACCTGTCTTCCCTTGGAATTGAAGGCCGCGGGATTGGCATGCTGGAGATGCTGAGGCAACATAAGAGACGTTTCCCGCACCTGCAGTATGGCTACTTCAATCGGACCCGCGAGACTTTTTTCCCGCCGGGCTATGCATCAGAGTGGCCGATCCAGCTATAAGTTGTCCGCTTGCCGCCTCATGTCATCCTCCTTTACTAGTTGACTTTCAATATATAGAGAAAGTATGATCCGCCTGATTATTCATCAAACTTCAGGAGCAGATCATGCGTACATTTGTCTTGTTGATCATCCTTCTTGCGGTGTTGACTCCCTCAGGAGCTTTCGCCAAAACCTTTGGCCAGGGCATCTCCCTGTCAGACGAAACGGCCATTTCCTCGATTATTGATAACCCCGTCGCTTATGTCGGCAAAAAGGTCAAAGTGTCCGGCCTGGTGGTTGACGTCTGCAGCAGGCGTGGGTGCTGGATTTACCTGGCAGGTGACCGTGAATACGAAAAGATCCGTATCAAGGTTACCGACGGTGAAATCGTCTTCCCGATGGAGGCCAGAGGTAAGCAAGCCGTCGTTGAAGGTGTCGTGGAAAGCATGGAATTGACCAAAGAGGACGTGATCGCCCGTCGCAAACACCACGCCGAGGAGACCGGTGAGACTTTCGACCCGGCCAGCGTGACCTCCGGCGAGACAGTCCTGCGGATTCGCGGACTCGGTGCCGAGATCCCCTCGTTATAAAGATGAACTGGCGGCACTGGAACAATGCCCTGCATCGTGATATCGGATTCCTCTGTATCGGCCTGACCCTGGTCTACGCTATTTCCGGGGTGGCGGTCAATCACATCAGCCAGTGGAACCCGAGCTATCGCGTAGAGCGCATTGAAACCAATATCGGCCAGGTTTCCGGCAATCCGACTGATGCCGATACCATCCGAACGATCCTCGCCCGGCTCGATGAAACGGGCAAGCTCGAGAGCAGCTATCGTCCCGACCCGCACAGCCTCCAGCTGTTTGTCGACGGCCGCTCGATTCTCATCGA
>JAFDBW010000087.1 GCA_019313105.1 Deltaproteobacteria bacterium
AGGGCTTGGGCACAAGGCCGACTCGGCGTCGAGACCCGCATCATGTGATATTCGAACAATCTGCAGCAGGAGCAGCCCCAGAGTTTCCTCATCAACCTTAACCGGCATGTCCTGATCTATGAGCCGTTGTGTTGTTTCGGAATTCTTGCGGAAGTCCGGCAATTCCTCTTGACGTCCAGCTTTGTTCATTCTGGCGATCAGTTTCTGCGCGCGTTGCAGTGCAGGCAGTTTGCCTGGCAGATGGTCCGCAAGACAGCTTTTGTTGTGGGTCGCTTCAGAGCGTTTGATCGATTCCCACTGCATGTCCAGCTCGGTTTCTGTAAAATCACGATTTTCACGTGCAAAGACATGCGGGTGGCGCCGCAGAAGTTTTTCCGCAATGCACGCTGATACATCATAAAAATCAAACTGACGGCGTTCTGAAAAAATCTGTGCCTGGAACACGACCTGCAGGAGCAGGTCACCAAGCTCGTCGAGAATAAGTTCCGTGTCGCCGTCTTCAATGGCTTCTATCAGCTCGCAGGCTTCTTCAAGGATGTATGGAGCCAGGCTCTCCGGAGTCTGTTCCGTATCCCAGGGACAGCCCTCCGGAGCCCTCAGGTCGCGCATGATTTTCAGCAGGGCGTCGATACTTTTATGAGGGTTTTTATGAGTCATCTTGGATCTTTTCCCAAACAGTGTTGACTCCTTCTACCGCAGCTCACAAAAGATTGCAAGTGACCGTAATTTCGGGGCACTTAAGTCTTGCAAATTTATCTTTAATACGTTAATAGAAGGGACTTGGTTTCAGGCTGGGGTGAAAACATCTTGACTGTTTCCGAGAGGTTTCTATACTGGCGCCCTGCCTGTGTTGCAATGAGGTAAATTGTCGTGCTTATACAGATCGACAAGCTGAAAAGGCGGCCGCGCCAGATTGAGATTGATGAACAGGCATCTGACTTTTCAGTCTTGCGTGAACTCATTGATCAAGGCACGGTCGTTTTCAAGGATAATATCCGCGGCACCATGACCGCAACCTGGGTGGGTAAGATCGTCGAGGTGTCAGGCAATCTGCGGACGACGATAACCTCATCGTGCGGGCGTTGCCTGAAGCCGATTACCAGTCACCTGCAGATTGAAGTCTTACTCTGTTATAGTGAATTGGCCGGTGACGAAGAAGATGTTGCCGAAGAAGTGGAATTACACAGTGAAGACCTGGGCCTGATATCATTCTCCGGTACGGAGATAGACCTGCGTCCAGATATACAGCAGGAGATTATCATGGCCATTCCGCAACAGCTTGTTTGCGAAGATGCGTGCAAGGGGCTCTGCCCAAACTGCGGTATTGACTTGAACCGTGAACAATGTACCTGCGCCCCGCCGGTTTTCCATGCCGGTCTTGCTGCGCTGAAAAACTTCAGATTAGAATAATCAGTTAACGGGCATGATGCCCATAATAGATCAGACCAGATGAAACGATATATTAAGGAGACTTTTTAAAAATGGCAGTACCGAAGAAAAAAACCTCGAAATCTAAGCGCAATATGCGCCGCTCCCACGATGGCTTGCAAACTCCCGGTATCTCTCTCTGTCCGCAATGCAAGGAACCCAAGCAGGCTCATCGCGCTTGTCCTTCCTGCGGTTACTACAAGGGCAAGGAAGTCCTCAACACTGAAGAATAAGGGCGCTTCCTTTGAATAGTCGTCCCATAGTCGCCATTGATGTCATGGGGGGAGATAATGCCCCTGCTGATGAAATTACCGGTGCCGTCATGGCTGCCCGGAAGTGGCAGATTCCAGTTGTCCTGGTTGGTCAGTCCGAACTTGTTGAGAAGGAGTTGGCAAACCACGATATCTCGGGCCTCGATGTCAGAGTCGTCCAGGCGAGTGAAGTCGTCGGTATGCAAGACTCTGCCTCTGATGCCGTCCGCAAGAAAAAGGATTCATCAATCCGCGTTGCGTTTGACCTGGTCAAGCGGGGCGAGGCCAGTGCGGTCGTCAGTACAGGCAATTCCGGGGCCACGATGGCTGCCGGGATGTTTGTGCTGAAACGTATTCCCGGCATTGACCGCCCGGCGATTGCAACGGTGGTCCCCAACCTGAAGGACCAGACGATTATCCTCGACGTCGGCGGCAATGTAGACTGCAAACCCATTCATCTCGTCCAGTTCGCCCTGATGGGAAGTGTCTTCAGCGCCCAGATGTTTGGAAAAAAATCTCCAAGGGTTGGATTGTTGTCAAATGGTGAAGAAGAATCCAAGGGGAATGAGCTGACGCGTCTGGCCAACCTGAAACTCAAGGAAACATCCTTGAATTATGCCGGCTACACCGAAGGTCGCGATATTTACAATGGCAAGGTTGATGTCGTTGTCTGCGACGGTTTTGTCGGTAACGTCGTGCTGAAAGTTTCAGAAGGCCTCGCGGAAGCGATGGGGCTGATGCTACGCAAGGAGTTCAGCTCAAGGCTCTTTTCCAGGATCGGTTACCTGCTGGTCAAGCCTTCCCTGAAGGCTTTCCGCAATAAGGTCGATTACGCTACGTATGGTGGCGCTCCCCTGCTGGGTATCCAGGGCACCGCGATGATTTGTCATGGCAGCTCCAGCCCGAAAGCGATCAAAAATGCCATCAAAATGGCCCATGATTACGATAAGCGCCAGGTCAAGAATCGTATGATCGAACGTCTCGATGAAGTTCGCATGGAAATCAAGGATGATGCTGATCCTGCTGAGGCTGTCAGTTAACTGCACACTGCAAGGAGCAGAACAGTGATTAGAGCTCGTATTACCGGTACCGGATCTTACGTCCCCGAAAAAATTCTGACCAATAAGGATTTCGAAAAGTATCTCGACACCACGGATGAGTGGATCGTCGCCCGCACCGGCATCAGGGAGCGACACATCGCTGCAGAAGGCGAGAATACCTCGGATTTGTGTCTAAAAGCGGCCCGTAATGCAATCGATATGGCCGGTATAAAGGCTGAAGATATTGATTTGATCGTCGTCGCGACGATCACCGGAGATTATCCTTGGCCGGCAACAGCCTGTATCGTTCAGAACAAACTCGGTGCCAAGCAGTGCGGGGCTTATGATATTTCCGCAGCCTGTAGCGGTTTTATCTATGCCCTGAGTAATGCTGTTGCCCAGATTGAATCAGGAACGATTAAACGGGCTCTGGTCATCGGTGCCGAGACGCTTTCGCGCATCGTTGATTATAATGACCGCAACACCTGTCTGTTGTTCGGCGATGCTGCCGGTGCTGTGGTGCTCGAAGCCCGGGAAGGCGAGCGGGGAATCCTTTCTTCACATCTACACTCTGATGGGTCCTATTTTGAATTGTTGGGGCAACCCGCATTCGGTACCGCTGTCACGCCAACCGAGGAAATCGTCCGTGATCGTGGTTATTTTCTGACCATGCAGGGTAATGAGGTTTTCAAGGTCGCGGTGAAGATGCTGGCTGAGGTTGCCCAGGAGGCAGTTGAGGCCAATGGCATGACGGTCGACGATATTGATCTTCTGATCCCGCATCAGGCCAATATCAGGATTCTCGAAGCAACTGCCAAACGCATGAAATTGCCGTCTGAGAAAGTCTATATCAATGTTGATCGATTCGGCAACACCTCAGCTGCGACGATTCCTCTGGCCCTTGATGAAGCCAATCGGGCTGGCAAACTGAAAGAGAATGACCTCCTTGTGCTGAATGCCTTCGGTGGTGGTTTTACCTGGGCTGCGACCTGTCTGCGCTGGTAGATTGGGAGATTGAGCTGATATGATCGCTTTTTTGTTTCCTGGACAAGGCTCACAACATGCCGGGATGGGGAAAGACCTCGCAGAAAACTTTCCGGTTGCCCGGCAGGTTTTTGAAGAGGCGAACGATGCATTGGGTGTTGACCTGGCTTCTCTCTGTTTCAACGGACCGGAAGAAGATCTGAAGTTGACAGCCAATACGCAACCGGCAATACTCACAACCAGTATTGCCGCACTGCGTGTTCTGGAAACCGAGATCGGAATTGCACCGAATTGTGCCGCGGGTCATTCTCTTGGTGAATACAGTGCACTGGTCTGTGCCGGTGCCCTGAACTTTGCCGATGCAGTCCGAATCGTTCGGCAGCGCGGAACCTTCATGCAAGAGGCCGTTCCGCTAGGCACAGGCGCCATGGCAGCAATCCTGGGTCTTGATAAGGAAACCTTGGAGAGGGTCTGTCAGGATGCCGCCCAAGGGCAGGTGGTTTCACCGGCAAATTTCAACAGTGCCGGTCAGGTGGTCATTGCAGGCAACACTGAAGCTGTCGACCGTGCCATGAACCTTGCAAAAGAACATGGTGCCAAGCGTGCGTTGCCGCTGCCGGTCAGTGCTCCGTTCCATTGCAGCCTGATGATCCCCGCCGGAGAACGATTGGCGGACGTTCTCGCCGATATCAAGGTCGGTGACATGACCGTTCCGGTGATCACGAACGTTGAGGCGACCCCCAATCAGGACGCATCGCGTGTTTGCCAACTGCTGGTTGACCAGGTCAGTGCGCCAGTTCTATGGGAAGACACAATCGCCTGTATGATCAAACTTGATGTCGAGCGTTATATTGAGATTGGCCCAGGCAAAGTTCTGGCCGGTCTGGTCAAGAGAATGGCCAAGGATAGCACCATTCAGAATGTACAAAATGTTTCTGATATCAGAGTGTTAACTGAATAACCCTGGAGGTCTGTTTAAACATGCTGTCTGAGAAAGTAGCCATAGTGACGGGCGCATCACGTGGAATTGGTCGCTGTATTGCCCTTGCACTTGCCGCACAAGGCGCTAAAGTTGTTGCGTCGGCTCGGAATGCCGAAGCGTTGGATAAACTTGTTGAGGAAATCAAGCAACAAGGTGGCGAGGCCACCGCTGTTGTTGGCGACGTCGCTGTCGACACTGACGCCTCAGAACTCATCGATCAGGCTGTTGCCAAATATGGTCAGCTTGACATTCTGGTCAACAACGCCGGTATTACCCGCGACGGTCTACTGTTACGCATGAAAAACGAGGACTGGGACGCAGTCCTTGACACGAACCTGAAAGGGGCTTTCCTCTGTATTCGTGCCGCGGCCAAGGTAATGAGTAAACAAAGGTCAGGTCGGATTATCAATATCTCGTCTGTGGTCGGCGAGATGGGTAACGCCGGCCAGGCGAACTACTGTGCCAGCAAGGCCGGGCTTCTCGGCCTGACCAAATCTGTAGCGCGCGAACTGGCTCGACGAAATGTCACTGTCAACGCAATTACGCCTGGCTTCATTGTCACGGATATGACCGATGACATGACCGATAAAGCCCGTCAGGCAATGACCGAGCAGATCCCCCTGGGACGTCTCGGTGAGGTGGATGATATCGCAAATGCCGTAATTTTCCTGGCTTCTGACCAGTCTTCCTATATAACCGGTCAGGTTCTCGGAATCAATGGCGGCATGTATATGTAAACAACCGTGTAGATACACAACATAAACGAGGCGGTCAGAGATCGAATCGAAACCACAAGGAGGATTGTACAATGTCCAGTATTAATGAGCGTATCAAGCAGATTGTTGCAGAGCAGTTGGGTGTAGATGAGGATCAGGTGACCAACGAAGCGTCCTTCATGGACGATCTCGGGGCGGACTCCCTGGATACCGTTGAACTGGTCATGGCCCTTGAAGAAGAATTTGACATCGAGATTTCCGATGAAGATGCTGAAAAAATTCAGACCGTTCAGGATGCCATCGATTATATCGGCGAAAGTGCCTAAGTTCCGGGTGACCACAAGCGCCAAGTGTGGTTGCCACATATATCATAACCTTCCCCGGCAACCTGAACTGGTTGCCGGGGACTGGTTTTGTGTTGGGAGGATATAAGCCTCATGCGCAGAGTCGTTGTAACAGGCCTGGGAATTACTTCACCCCTGGGAACAGGTCTAGAAAAAAACTGGGATGCGTTGACCAATGGTCGCTCCGGGATTGGTCCGATTACTCATTTTGACGCAACCGATTTTCCGGTCAAATTCGCCGGTGAAGTCAGAGACTTGTCCCTTGATGACTTTATCGACAAGAAAGAGGCCCGTAAAATGGACCTCTTCATCCATTATGCGCTTGCTGCTGCGACCATGGCACTTGAAGATTCCGGCCTAGAGATCAATCAGGATAACGCTGAACGTGTCGGTGTTGTCGTCGGATCGGGGATGGGTGGACTACCATCCATTGAGAAATTCCACGGTGCTTTTCTTGAGGGTGGGTATCGCAAAATCAGTCCTTTCTTCATCCCGATGTCGATTATCAATCTGGCCGCTGGCCAGATTTCGATAAAGCATGGTGCCAAGGGGCCAAATATCGCTCCGGTGTCAGCCTGTGCCACTGGCACACATGCGATCGGTGATGCTTTTCGCATGATCCAGCGTGGCGATGCAGATGCAGTCATTTCTGGTGGCGCCGAGTCAACGGTCTGTCCACTCGGTATTGGTGGTTTTTCGGTAATGAAGGCGCTATCGACGCGCAATGAAGACCCCCTGGCAGCCAGCCGACCTTTTGACAAGAACCGCGACGGCTTCGTTATGGGAGAAGGTTCCGGGATCGTTGTCCTCGAAGAATATGAGTCGGCGAAAAAACGTGGAGCGAGGATTTACAGCGAGGTGCTCGGCTACGGTCTGACTGCAGATGCCCATCACCTGACGGCACCGTCGCCGGGCGGCGAAGGTGCGGCCCGCTGTATGCAGATGGCTCTTGATACCGCCGGGCTGAACCCGGAAGATGTTGATTATATCAATGCCCATGGGACGTCCACGCCGTTCAATGACCTTTACGAGACGATGGCGATCAAGTCGGTGTTCGGCGATCATGCCAGGAAGTTGATGATCAGCTCGACCAAGAGCATGACCGGACACCTGCTCGGCGCAGCCGGTGGTATCGAAGCGATCTTCTCGCTGCTTGCCATCTCTCGCGGAGTCGTGCCACCGACTATCAACTATACGGAGCCGGATCCCGAGTGCGACCTGGATTACGTGCCGAATGAAGCACGCCAGTCGAATCTGAAAGTCGCAATTTCCAATTCGCTTGGATTCGGCGGCACCAACGCGACAATCCTGTTCCGCAAGGTCTGAGCAGATGATTGCCGTCGGAAGTGACCACGGTGGGTTGGAGCTCAAGGATGCCATCCAGGCCGCACTCGCTGCGCGCGGCCTGGATGTCGACGACTATGGGACCGACAATGGCGATTCGGTCGATTACCCGGATTTCGCTGAAAAAGTCGCCGCTGCTGTGTCCCGTGGCGATGTCGAGCTCGGCATCCTGGTATGCGGAACGGGGATTGGCATGTCAATCGTTGCCAACAAGTTTCCTGGCGTCCGCGCCGCTCTTGCAACCGACGAGTTCATGGCACAAATGGCCAAGGAGCATAACAACGCCAACGTCCTGGTCCTGGGTGGCAGGGTGCTCGCTAAAGACCTGGCCGTTAAGATGGTGAATGTGTGGCTTGATTCAACCTACGAGGCTGGACGTCATCAGCGGCGGCTTGACAAGATCTCCCGGCTGGAAAAAGATGTCCGTGCCGGCAAGTTTTAGTTTGTAAGTTCGGGCAGGCCCAGCGCCTGCCCGCTTTATTTTCAAGCAAGATTCTCGATCAATAATCTGGAGGTTGTATCCCCATGTTTGACAAGCTCGACCAATTCGACCCCGAAATCACAGCGGCAATCCGCCAGGAGACGGAGCGCCAGGAATATAGCCTGGAATTCATTGCTTCGGAAAATTTCGTCAGCGAGGAAGTCCTCGCTGCACAAGGTTCCGTCCTGACCAACAAGTACGCCGAAGGCTACCCTGGCAAAAGATATTATGGCGGCTGTGAATATGTTGACGTCGCCGAGCAGTTGGCAATCGATCGCGCCAAGCAGCTGTTCGGCGCCGAACATGTCAACGTTCAAGCCCATTCCGGTTCCCAGGCCAATATGGCGGTTTATTTTGCCGCCTGCCAGCCTGGCGATACGGTTCTCGGCATGAACCTGGCCCACGGCGGTCATCTGACCCACGGCTCTCCGGTCAATTTCTCCGGTAAATTGTTCAATATCGTGCCCTACGGTATCCGCAGGGATACCGGTATGATCGATTATGACGAAGTGGAAACGTTGGCCAAACAACATCAGCCCAAGCTGATCGTGGTCGGGGCGAGTGCTTATCCCCGCACACTCGATTTCGAAGCTTTCCGCCGGATTGCCGATATGGTTGGTGCCCCGGTGATGGTTGATATGGCGCATATCGCAGGTCTGGTTGCTGCGGGTGTGCACCCCTCGCCGGTTGCACATGCGGAATACGTGACGACTACAACGCACAAGACCTTGCGTGGGCCTCGCGGCGGCATGATCCTCTGCCAGGAGGAATTTGCCAAAAAACTGAACAGCAATATCTTCCCGGGCATCCAGGGCGGGCCGCTGATGCATGTCATCGCTGCCAAGGCCGTCGCTTTCAAGGAAGCACTGACCCCAGAATTCAAAACCTATGCCGGGCAGGTGGTCAAAAATGCCCAGGCACTGGCTGCTGAGCTGGTCTCGCGTGGTTACAACCTGGTTTCAGGGGGTACTGACAACCACCTGATGCTGGTTGATTTCGGAGACAGTGACCTGACCGGTAAGGTGGCCGAGGAAACGCTCGAAAAAGCCGGTATCACCGTTAACAAGAACGCCGTGCCTTTCGATACCCGCTCGCCGTTTGTGACCAGTGGGGTGCGGATTGGCACGCCGGCCAGCACGACCCGCGGTTTGAAGGAAACAGAAATGCGCCAGATCGGCGCATGGATCGATGAAGCCCTGCAAAACATTGAGAATGACACAGTGCTGGCGAGAATTCGTGGCGAAATCCGCGAGCTCTGCAAGCAGTTTCCGCTTTACGCCCACAGGCTGGTTTAATGGAAAGACCGTCCTGGGACGAATATTTCATGGACATCACCAGCCTGGTGGCGCGACGCTCGACCTGCATGCGTCGCCAGGTCGGTGCGGTCATGGTGAAAGAGAAGAACATCCTCGCAACCGGTTATAATGGGACGCCTTCGGGCATTACGCATTGTGATGTAACCGGTTGCCTTCGTGAGCAGTTGAATGTTCCGTCCGGAGAGCGACACGAACTGTGCCGTGGCCTGCATGCAGAACAGAATGCCATCATCCAGGCTGCAAGACATGGCGTCAATATATCGGACTCGGTCCTGTACTGCACGAATTCGCCCTGCATCATCTGCACGAAGATGCTGATTAACGCTGGCATCCGCAAAGTTGTTTACCTTCAGGGCTACTCTGACAGCCTGTCGTTGGAGATGCTCGATGAAGCTGAAATTGAGGCCCTTTCTTTTGCCGAAGTGGTCGGCAGAAAACCAGGAGACCGAGCATGAAATGTCCGTTCTGCAGTCACGATGACACCCGGGTCGTTGATTCCCGCCTCGGCAAAGAAGGCAATAATATTCGCAGGCGCCGTGAATGTATCGACTGTGAGCGACGTTTCACGACCTACGAAAGGGTAGAGGAAACCCTGCCCCTGGTGATCAAAAAAGATGGCCGAAGGGAAGCCTTTGACCGGCAGAAGATCATTTCCGGAATCCAGCGCGCCTGTGAAAAACGTCCGGTCTCGATATCCACTATTGAGAAGGTCGTCGATCAGATGGAGCTTTCCCTGCAGGAAAGTGGTGAGAAGGAGATCGATGCCAGTCGTATCGGTGAGGCGGTCATGAGTGCGCTGCAGTCGATCGACGAGGTTGCGTACGTACGTTTTGCATCGGTTTACAGGCAGTTCCGCGATATCAACGAATTCATGTCCGAGCTGAAGGACATCCTCGCCAAGGGTGCTGAGCAATAGCCCCTCTCCGATCGGTGGCGTACAGCGAACCGTCATGACTAGCAAGCCTGATCGTTTCATGCAAAAAGCCCTGGAGTTGGCCCGAGTGGGGCTGGGCAGGACAGCGCCCAACCCTCCAGTTGGTGCGGTTGTCGTACGTGACGGCAGGATCGTCGGCGAGGGCTTTCACCCGGCAGCCGGTGAGCCCCATGCCGAGATCTTTGCGCTAAGAAAAGCCGGCACGCTGGCACGTGGTGCAGAACTCTACGTGACCCTTGAACCCTGCTGCCACACCGGCCGTACCGGTCCGTGCACGGAAGCGATCATCGATGCCGGTATCGCCAAGGTTCATGTCGGGGTTGTTGATCCCAATCCGCAGGTTGCCGGCAAAGGTCTCATCCGCCTGCAGGATGCGGGTATCGAGGTCTCTGAAGGTCTTCATGAGCCGGAATGTCGGAGGCTGATTGCACCTTTTGCCAAGCATTTGCAGAGCGGTTTGCCCTACATTGTCTACAAGGCGGCCATGACTCTGGACGGACAGACAGCTGCCGCCAGCGGCGACTCCAAATGGATATCCTGTGAGAAAAGCCGGCATCTGGTTCACGTTTTGCGCAACCAGGTCGATGGCATCATCGTCGGTTCGGGAACCGTTAATGCCGACAACCCGAAGCTGACAACCCGGTTGCAAGTCCCTGGTCGTGACCCGGTACGAATTGTCCTGGATGGATCCCTCTCGACTTCACCACGGGCCGATGTCTACAGCCGGTCATCGGTCGCCGCTTCCATTCTGGTCACTGCTGCCGATCATGTATCTGAAAAACTGCAACCATACCTTGCTGCCGGCATTGAGGTGGTACGGGTCAAGCGCCATACAGCAGGCCTCGACCTGAAAGAGGCTATGGCTGAGCTCGGCAGGAAAAACCTTCAGTACCTGCTCCTTGAAGGAGGCAGCAAGCTGGCGGCTGCCATGCTGCAGGCTGAACTTGTCGACCGGATGATGGTGTTTGTTGCACCGAAGCTAATCGGCGGAGAGGGGCGTGGCCTGTTCTCCGGCGCAGGCGTCGACGTCATCAGTCATGCATACAAGCTGAAGCGGCTTGAGACTCGCCAGGTTGATTGCGATATACTTGTAGAAGGGGAGGTGCACTATGTTCACCGGCCTGATTGAGGACCTTGGCACATTGCGGGAGATCCGTACCGGAGCCGACCAGGCCATACTGACGGTCGGTACTGCACTGCCAGTCACGGAGTTTACTCTCGGTGAAAGCATTGCGATCAATGGTGTCTGCCTGACTGTAACCCGGTTCGCGGAAGGAACTTTTTCTGCTGATGTTTCTCCGGAGACACTCGACTGTACAACGCTGGGACGCCTTTCTGCGGGAGCCAAAGTCAATCTGGAGCGTGCGTTGCGGCTTTCTGATCGCCTCGGCGGGCACCTCGTCACCGGTCACGTTGACGGCTTGGCGCGGATCGTTGAACGGCGCCAGGACGGCAATGCCTGGCGCTTCAGCTTCCAGGGTGGTACAGCCTTGTGCAGTCAGCTGGTCGATAAGGGCAGCGTTGCCGTTGACGGGATCAGTCTGACGGTCAATCAAGTACAGGACGATTCGTTTTCACTTGCGGTGATTCCACACACCCTCGCCATGACCACTTTGCAGGAGCGCAGAGTCGGTGATGAAGTCAATATCGAGACCGATCTGATCGGTAAGTATGTTGCCCGTTTTCTGCAGACTGGCGGTCATCGCATGCCGCAGGGCGTGACGATGGAGACCCTTGCCAAGCATGGTTTTTTGTGAGATATTTTAAAGTCTTGCAGAAGCTATAGAGATTAGGAAGTGTTATGCCTTTAGCACGTGTTAAAGAAGCTCTTGAAGATATCCGTCAGGGAAAGATGGTTGTCCTAGTCGATGATGAGGACCGGGAGAACGAAGGCGACCTCTGTATGGCTGCCGAAATGGTCACGCCCGAAGCGATCAATTTCATGGCCAAGGAAGGGCGCGGCCTGATCTGCCTTTCCTTGACTGAAGAACGTGCCGATCACCTCGGTCTGCCTCTGATGGTCCAGGAGAACTCCTCATCTTTCGGTACCGCCTTTACCATTTCGATCGAGGCCCGTCGCGGGGTGACGACCGGCATCTCTGCTGCGGACCGGGCCCATACCATCCGGGTTGCCATAGGAGATGAAACCACTGCCAATGACCTCGCGCGGCCGGGTCATGTCTTTCCGTTGCGCGCCAAAAAGGGCGGAGTCATGGTGCGCGCCGGACAGACCGAGGGCTCGGTCGACCTGTCCCGCATGGCAGGTTTAAAGCCTGCCGGCGTCATCTGCGAGATCATGAACGATGACGGGACCATGGCACGTATGCCGGAGCTGCGTGAATTTGCATTAAAGCACCAGTTGAAAATCGTTACGATCGCCGATATGGTCGCTTATCGCATGCGCAAGGAATTGTTGATTACACGTGCCGCGGAAACCCGCCTGCCGACCAGGGACGGCGGTGAGTTCAACGCGGTGGTGTATGACAACGAAGTTGACAGTTCACAGCATCTTGCCCTGTACAAGGGAGATATAAAGCCGGATGAGCCGATCCTGGTCAGGGTTCACTCCGAGTGCCTGACCGGCGATGTGTTCGGTTCCGAGCGCTGTGACTGTGGTGACCAGCTGCACACCTCGATGCGCATCATAGAGGAAGAAGGCCGGGGTGTTGTCCTGTACATGCGCCAGGAGGGTCGCGGCATCGGCCTGGTCAACAAGCTCAAGGCCTACAACCTACAAGATGAAGGGTGCGACACCGTCGAGGCGAATGAAGCTCTGGGATTCCAGGCCGACCTGCGGGATTATGGTATCGGTGCGCAGATCCTCAGCGAGCTTGGTGTCAGAAAGATCCGTTTGCTGACCAATAACCCACGTAAAATCATAGGTCTCGAAGGCTATGGACTGGAAATTGTAGAGCGGGTGCCGATCGAGATCGAGGCCAACAAGAGTAACTTGAAATACCTCAAGGCTAAGCAGGAAAAACTTGGCCATCTGCTGGAAAATTTATAACTCCGAAACGGTCGTTTCGGACCTTGTCCCGGGAGATTGATATGCCCAAGATTATCGAAGGAAAATTGGATGCCAAGGGGCTGCGGTTCGGCTTGCTGGTCAGTCGTTTCAACAGTTTTGTCAGCGACCGGCTTGTCGAAGGGGCGATCGATGCGCTTCTGCGACACGGCGCAGAGAAAGACGATATCAATATCGTGCGTGTCCCCGGGGCCTTCGAGATTCCGCCGACTGCAAAGCAGATGGCTGAATCCGAGCGTTACGACGCAATTGTCTGCCTCGGTGCGGTAATCCGTGGCGCAACTCCGCACTTTGAATATGTCAGCGCGGAAGTCTCCAAGGGCGTTGCCAGCGTTTCTATTGATTCAGGTATCCCGGTCACTTTTGGCGTGTTGACGACTGACACGATTGAGCAGGCAATCGAGCGCGCCGGCAGCAAGGCCGGGAACAAGGGCTTTGACGCTGCAGTGGCTGCCGTTGAGATGGCCAACCTCTACAAGGCGCTATAACTCATAATGGCGAGAGGTATCAGGCGGCAAGGCCGTGAGATGGCCCTGAAAGTCTTGTACAGCCTGGCGGACCACGAGGGTGGTTCACTTGAAGACGTACTCAGGGATTTCTGGAAGAACTTTCAGTTCCGCAATGACGTCCTGGGCGAGGTGATTGACGATGCACCGGACTCGCAGAGACCAGAAGTCAGGCACTTTGCCGAGTCCCTGGTTTGCGGGGTTGCCGAAAACCTGGAAAAGATTGATCAGGAACTTAACTCTTATTCGACTAATTGGGCATTGGACCGTATGGCACGGGTCGATCTGGCGATTCTCAGGTTGGCAACATTCGAACTGATTTTTTCTCCGGATGTTCCTCTCAATGTCGTGCTCAATGAAGCGATCGAACTTGGCAAGCGCTTTGGTACAGAGGAAACACCTTCATTTATCAACGGTATCCTTGATCACATCGCGCAACAGAATCGTCCCTCAACATCATGATTCAACCTGAATATGTCAGGCAACCCGCTGATCACCTGACCGGTGAATCCGTTGTTGCCCTCTATTTTGATGACCTGAGACCACTGGATGGTCCTGCTGCAGTCCTTGACTGGCGGCTGGACGGTCAGTTGACCAGGATGCTGCTTGATGGAGAGATTCATGGCAGGGCCGGTGAACACGTCTTGTTGCAGGGGAACAGCAAGCTCAAGGCTGACTGGGTTCTATTCGTCGGCGGCGGTAAATGGCACGGCCTCTGCGAAGAGACCCACGCAGCCCTGGTCAAACACGTGCTGACGGTTGCTCGCCAGGCCGGTTTCAGTGACCTGTCGCTGGCCTTTTTTCAACATGAAGATTTCGATGTACAAAAGCTCCACCAGCAGATCATGGATGCACTCGAACTCCTTGGAAAAGAAATTGAATTTTGTCGTTACACCTATTACGACGATGTGGCTGTTTAGGCATTGTCAAAAGAAAGACATGCTACCAAAGAAAAGGTTGCTCGTATGCAGAACATAAAAGTCGGATTGTTGGG
>JAFDBW010000088.1 GCA_019313105.1 Deltaproteobacteria bacterium
AAGCTCTAAGGAGCTGGGGCTAGGGGCTAGGGGCTAGGGGCTAGGGGCTAGGGGCTAGGGGCTAGGGGCTAGGGGCTAGGGGCTAGCTAAGGCTATCAACCCGGGAAAACAGGTCAAGGTTTTAATGCTTTTCGCGCCAGGCGCCTCGCAGTTCGCGCTTCTTGCTTTACAAATCATTAAGCAGCCGATAAATTTTCTGCTGTAATTCCCAGGCTGTCGCCACTGATTCATCGAGATCTTCTTCCGCAAAGGTCAGACGGGCCCGGTCGAGGTTATTGTGGGCCTTCAGCAGGACCGGGGTCAGCTTGTATTCGAGGCTCATCCGGGGGACCTCGCCAACCTGTTCCGCCCACTCGGTAAGCTCGGCGCTGGCTTTTCTGACATCCCTGACACCACTTGAGGCCTGCGCAGACTGGCCGACCAGTTTTTTATGAAAATCCGCAACATCTCTGGAGATGTCCCGGAAACGGGTGGAAATACTCATCCGGCAGATCCTTTCACAAGATAAGTGACAACCCGAACTATCGGGAGGGACTCCATCCTAATCGAAGCTTTTCATCGTGACAACCGAAAAGGCGGCTTTCCTGTTGACTACGGCTGAAGCCGCCTGTTAATCTTCACGACACAGATCAAGCAACACGCCCTGGGGGAGTAGCAACTACTGAGAGTCTGCGCGGCGGACGACCCCTTGAACCTGATCCGGGTTATGCCGGCGTAGGGAAGCGGCGCAGATTTCGGATATTACCGGAAAGAGCCGCCTTATGCGGCTCTTTTTGTTTCCGAGCCGACAACCTAAAGATCAGCCACTAAGACCACAAGACACGGAGTCAAGACTTGTCTTTTTTTGTAAACATCAAATGTGCAAGATTGACAAATATCATTTTTACACTAAAGGCGCATTGCTTGGTGACTTCGTGTCTTGGTGGCAAGGACAACCTGTTTTGAGTTACAGAGCTGTTTTGTCTTGAACCCGAATCTTTTGCAACTTTGCATTAATTGAAGATTTCAGACTATGCAGATTACGGTCAACGAACAGAACCACACGGCACAGGCGAATGAAACCGCCGGTTCGGTCAGAGATCGCATCAAGGCTGATGCCGATCTGATCATCGTCAACGGTTTTCCGGCTTCCGCAGAAACCTTGCTGAACAATGGCGACCAGGTGGTCCTGATTCGACGCGGTGAGGTACCCGGTGCCGATGAGCTTGACGCACTGCTGACGGCGCGGCACACTCCCGGCGTCCACGAAGCGGTCAAAGGCGCCACGATCGGAATTGCCGGTGTCGGCGGCCTCGGCTCGGCGATTGCGGTTGCGCTGGCCCGCACCGGCGTCGGTCACCTGATCATTGCCGACTTTGATATCGTTGAACCCTCCAACCTGAATCGCCAACAATACTTCGTTGACCAGATCGGGCTGCCCAAGGTCTACGCTCTGCGTGACACCCTGGCCCGCATCAATCCGCACGTGCGGACCACCGCCTGTCACCTTCGTCTGAACCCTGCAAACATCGGAGAAGTCTTCGGCCACGCCCAGATCCTGGTCGAAGGCTTCGACCTGGCAGACCAGAAGGTTATGCTGATCGAAACATTCGCCGCCCGGTTCCCGGACCGATCAATCATAACCGGCTCCGGCATGGCAGGATTCGGACCGGCCAACTCGATTAGAACGCAACGCGTGGCAAACAATCTTTATCTCTGTGGCGATGGCACGACTGCGGCAGCGCCCGGAACAGGCCTGATGGCTCCCCGTGTCGGTGTGGCCGCACATCACCAGGCCAATGCTGTGTTGCGTCTGTTGCTCGGCAAGGCCCCGGAGGACGAAGCCTGATGGAAATCACTTTCAACGGTAGACCGCACGAGCTGACAGCCGGCACCAGCATACAGGAATTGCTTGATCAACTGCGGCTGGATTGTCTTCAGGTCGTGGTCGAGCACAATCACAACATCATCCCGCGCCAGAGACTTGCGGAAACCGCCTTGAACGACGGCGACACTCTGGAAGTCGTTCACTTTGTCGGTGGTGGATAAATCCAGGCACGAGGAACGCGGCACGCGGTACGAGGAGAGTCAAAGGCTTTTCGCGTCCCACGTCCCACGTTCCACGGCCCTTTCTCTTGAGGTTTACAATGGATGAACTGATAATTGCCGGACGTTCCTTTAAATCGCGACTGATGGTTGGGACCGGTAAATTTGCATCGAACGAGGCGATGGTGGCTGCCATGGAAGGCTCAGGCAGCAAGATCGTTACCGTTGCGCTGCGCCGGGTGGATGTGGACAATCCCCAGGACAGCATGCTCAAGCATATCGACCCCGAACGCTACCTGCTGCTACCCAACACCAGCGGCGCGCGGGATGCCGAGGAAGCGATTCGCCTGGCCCGGATTGCCCGTGCAGCAGGTTGCAAGCCTTGGGTCAAACTCGAAGTCACGCCCGACCCCTATTACCTGCTGCCTGATCCGATCGAAACCCTGAAGGCCGCAGAAGTCCTGGTCAAAGAAGGTTTTATCGTTTTGCCCTACATCAACGCCGACCCGGTCCTTGCCAAGCATCTTCAGGAAGCCGGCACGGCGACGGTCATGCCACTCGGCGCGCCGATCGGCACCAACAAGGGATTGCGGACCCGCGATAACATCGCCATTATCATCGAGCAGGCCACGGTACCCGTAGTCGTCGATGCCGGACTCGGAGCTCCATCCCATGTTGCGGAAGCGATGGAGATGGGCGCCGACGCCGTGCTGGTCAATACGGCTCTAGCCGTCGCCCGTGACCCGGGCGCCATGGGCGTCGCTTTCAAAAAAGGCGTTGAGGCCGGCCGTGAAGCCTACCTCGCCGGTCTCGGCAAACAACAGGACAAGGCGGAAGCAAGCAGTCCGCTGACGGGGTTTTTGAGGGACAAGAATTGATTTCCTTGGTGTCTTGTGACTTGGTGGCAGGAATTTATTCATGAGCTTCTACGACATCATTCAAAAATATGACCCGCAACAGGTCCTCAACGAAATCGAGACCATGACCGTAGCGGATGTGCAACGCGCACTGGCCGCGGAGCAGCTCGATAACCGTGACTACATGGCCCTTCTGTCACCGGTAGCCGAGGATTTTATTGAAAATATTGCCCGGAAGGCCCATGCTATTACCTTGCGCCGGTTCGGTCGTACCGTCCTGCTTTACGCACCCCTGTATCTCTCCAACGAATGCCACAACAGCTGCCTCTATTGCGGATTCTCGGTGCACAACAAGATACCGCGCCGGACCCTGAGCCTTGACGAGGTTGAAAAGGATGCCCGCATTCTGCATGCACAGGGTTTCCGTCATATCCTGCTGCTGACCGGTGAAGCCCCGGGGCTGATCGGCAACGAATTCATTGCCGCAGCTGCCGAGCGGATCAGGCCGCTCTTTTCCTCGATCGGTATCGAGGTCTACCCGATGGAGACCGAGGGCTACAAAGAGATGGTTGAGGCCGGTGTCGATGCCCTGACGATTTACCAGGAGACCTACGACCCGGAGCTCTACACTCATCTACACCCGAGCGGCCGCAAGCGGGATTACCGCTTCCGCCTGGAAACCCCTGAACGCGGCGGAGAAGCGGGTCTCCGACGGATCGGCATCGGCTTCCTGCTGGGGTTGGGAAACTTCCGCAGCGAGGCCTTCTTCGCCGGTTTGCACGGTCGCTACCTGGCACACCATTACTGGCGCACATTGCTGACGGTTTCTTTCCCTCGTCTGCGCCCTGCAGAAGGTGGTTTCCAGCCTCCCCATCCGGTCTCCGATCGACAGTTCGTCCAGCTGATGTGCGCCATGCGCCTGCTGTTGCACGACGCCGGGCTGGTCCTCTCTACCCGGGAGAGCGCTGAATTGCGGGATAACCTGCTGCCCCTCGGCATCACTCAGATGAGTGCCGGCTCCTGCACCGCCCCCGGCGGTTATGCCGAACAAGGCTCCGCCACCGAACAGTTCACGATCGATGACGACCGCACACCGGCCGAAATTGCTGAGATTCTCAGATCACGCGGTTATGACCCGGTCTGGAAGGATTGGGATGGGGCTTTCTTGCAAAAAAAGATTGTTTGATTGTCTGTTTGAAACGAAGACACTAAGGCCCCAAGTAACATGGAATGGGTTCTCATGGGAGAACCGATTGTTTAAAAAGACAACCTAAGATCGATTGCGACCATTTCCTTTGTGTCTTTAATGCCTTGGTGGCTAAGATGTCCAATCCCGTCGACTTTAATCTCTACCTAATCACCGACCGTCACCAGGTCCCTGACGGGCACACCTTGTTTTCCGTCATTGAAGCCGCATTACGAGGTGGTGTGAAGGCGATCCAGCTTCGGGAGAAGGATCTTTCCACCGACGAGCTTTTGCCGTTGGCACAGGAACTTCGCACCTTGACCCTTAAACACGGCGCCCGTCTGTTGATCAATGACCATGTCGATGTTGCCCTTGCCGTGAAGGCCGATGGTGTCCACCTTGGCGGACATTCCCGACCTACGGAGGCTGTGCGCAGACAGGTCGGGACGGAGATGCTCATCGGGGTTTCCACCCACAGTCAAGATGAGACCCTGACCGCTTTTGAGCAAGGGGCCGACTTCGTTACTTTCGGTCCCGTCTACACCACTCCGTCCAAGGCCGCTTACGGGGCTCCACAGGGGTTGATTGCCCTGGCTGAGGCCTGCAGGAACAGTCCCCTGCCTGTCTTCGCACTCGGTGGCATCACCTCGGAAAGAGCGGCCGAGGCCCGGGCAGCAGGGGCATATGGAGTCGCCGTGATTTCTGCCATCATCGGGTCTGCCGCCCCGGAATCAGCGGCAAAGTCATTCTCCACTTGAGCTTGGGCCAATCTCCAGTAGAATAATAACGCAATCTAAACCAGTGAGATCATTACCAGGCCATTCATGGACATCACTCTCACCCTTGCCATCCTGCTGGTCGCCATCATTCTCTTTGCCACGGAATGGCTGCGCATGGACGTCGTCAGCCTAATGGTGCTGCTGGCGGTCACCCTGACCGGTTTGGTCACCCCGGCAGAGGCCTTCGCTGGGTTCAGCAACCCTGCCGTGATTACCGTTGCCGCCATGTTCGTGCTCGGTACCGGAATTTCCCACACCGGTGCAATTTCCAAATTCGGTGAGCAACTGATCGACAGAACAGGGCACAACCAGTCTCTGATGATCGCCTCGATCATGGGTACAGTGGCTCTCTTTTCGGCTTTTATCAACAACATCGGTGCGACCGCGGTCCTGATGCCGATCGTTATCATGATTGCTCGAAGGACCAGGCTGCCGCCCAGCAAACTGCTCATCCCGCTGGCCTTCGGTTCACTCCTCGGTGGCGTCTGCACTCTGATCGGCACCCCCCCCAATATCCTGATCAATGAACTCCTCCTGGAATATACCGGTGAGGGGTTCCAGATGTTTTCCTTTACCCCCATCGGTCTGGTTCTGCTCGCCTGCGGCATCAGCTACATGGCCTTCTTCGGTCACAAGCTCCTTCCGGTAAGAAAATCGGGGACCTTGACCGAAGCCTACCAGGTCAAGGAATACATTACTGAAATAGAGATTCTCGAAGGGTCTCCGCTGGACGGCAAGACGATCAGCCAGAGCAAGCTGGAGCGGGAATTCAACATGAAAGTCCGCGCCATGCAGCGCAAGAGAAGAAAATATCTACAACCGAAACGCAATCGGAAACTTCGCGCAGGAGACATTCTTTTTCTGGAAGGAGACCCGGAAGGAATCCTCAAGGTCATGGAGGAAAAAGGAATTCTTTTCCTCCCGGAACGTGACAATCCCATCCCCGGCACTTCGGATGAAGAATTTGTGGTTGTCGAAGCCTCCCTCGACCCAACCAGTGACATGGTCGGAAAGACCCTGAGCCAGGAACGTTTTTCCAGCACCCACGGCTTGACCGCTCTGGCAATCTGGCGAAGCGGGGCGCCGGTGGTTCGCAAGGTTGAACACGTGGTCCTGCAGTTTGGCGACGTATTGCTGCTGCAGGGGCCGGAAGAAAAAGTCCGGCACCTTGCCAAGGGACATGGTTTCCTGGTTCTGGGTGGCGTCAGCCCTGTTCCGTATCGCCCACGGCGGGCACCGATCGCCGTCGGGACGATCCTTGGCGTGATCCTCTTGACGGTCACAGGAGCCACCCCAATCATGGTCGCCGCAACCTTTGGCGCTCTGATCATGATCCTGACCCGATGCCTGACGATCAAAGAGGCCTACGACAGCATCGACTGGCCAATCATCATCCTGATCGCCGGCACCCTGCCGCTTGGTCATGCCATGCACAACAGCGGCGCGGCCGAACTGCTGGCCCATTTGATCATTGAGGGGGTCGGCTCATACGGGCCATGGATTGTGCTGGGAGCGGTTTTCCTGATCACCTTCTGTCTCACCGAAGTGATGAGCCACGCAGCAGCGGCCGTGCTGGTCGCACCGATCGCCTACAATACCGCGGTCGAACTCGCCGTTTCCCCCCGCCCCTTCTTCATGGCCGTCGCCATCGCCGCCTCGATGTGCTTTATGACCCCGATCAGTCACCAGTCGAATGCACTGGTCATGGGCCCGGGAGGTTACAAGTTCCTCGACTACACCAAGGTTGGTGCGCCTTTGAATATCATGGTCTGGATCATCGCGACGCTGATTATTCCGATCTTGTTTCCTTTTAACCCGTGATGCGGGACCCGGAGCGAGGGACGCAACCCGACGACTTTGCTTTTAAAGAAAACGGGTAAGGGCAACATTTTCATTGTATGTTGCCGGAAATCCAGAACCTGCCCCTCTTAAAAATTATCTTCTGAATAATCCGGAACCTCATTAAACCATCCAGGGTGCTGTCTGGCCTTTGCCAGCGTCTGCTCGGCCTGAGCGATAATCTTTTCACGGTCTTTCGGGTAAGATCCCGCCAGATGAAGGATATTCGAGACATGATTGGAACGCAGAATGGTTTTCTTCGGGGCAAGGTGACGGACAATTTCGAGTGCTTCTTCGAGAATCCCGCCATTGGTCTGCAGGGTGATGGAGCGCAGAAAGTCATCGTTGTGACGCTGGAACATCGTCAGCAGCGAAAAGAACTCCGGCGACAATCCTGTAATCCATTCGGCCGTGGCCCGGGCATGCTCACGGCTGCGTTCCTGCCCGGCCAAACCGAGAATTGCGGTGACCGAGAGCTTCATTCCGGCCTGCTGGGCCTTGCGACACAGGTCCATCATCTCTTCCGGCGTGAACCCTTTGCGCACGGCGGTAAGGGTTTGCGCATCGCCACTTTCCAGACCGAAATAAAGGATTCGCAGCTTCTTTTCACGCAACACGGTCAACTCGGCGACCGACTTGCTTTTTAAACTGTTGGGCGAGGCATAGATGCCGACCCGGGTCAGCTTCGGGAAATTTTCAGCAAGCAAATCAAGGATTTCGACAAGACCCGCCTGGGGATAGATCAACGCGTCGCCATCGGCGAGAAAAACTCTCTGTACGTACGGTCTGTGTCGTGCAGGAATTTGTGATATTTCAGTCCTGATATCACCAACAGGTCGAACCTTGAAATGTTTGGTTTTGTACATACCACAGAAGGTACAGTGGTTTTGCGAACACCCCAGGGTGATCTGGAATATCTGGCTGCGTGCCTCACTCGGCGGTCGATACAGAGGGTAATCGTAATCAAAGCAGTCGTACATAGTGGTTAGTGGTCAGTGGTTAGTGGTTAGTGGTTAGTGGTTAGTGGTTAGTGGTTAGAGAAAGGCTAACAATTAACAGCATGAGCAATATCTTTGAGATCCCCCTTACCGCTTTTCCCTTGCCTCTTTTCCCTATCCCATTGCCTCTCACCCTTCCGCCTCTTCAATCATCTTCATATAGCGCCGGGCATCCTCGGCGACTTCCGATGACTGGGCGAGATCAACCGCGGCAACCAGGTAATGCCAGGCGGCCGTTTCACAGCGCTCTTTTTGCAGCATGGCACGTCCTGCCCCCAGGTAAGCACGGTCGAGGTTCCGGTCCCCGGGGTGTTCGGCGATCAATCTTCGGTAGACCGTCAGCGCCTCATCCGTCTCACCACTGGCCAGCAGGTAATCACCGATCGCGAGAAGATTGTGTGTCGCAAGCTGGCCGCGTTGCGCACGACTGTCCAGTTCCGCATACCGCGACACCGCATGTGGCAGGTCGTCACGGTCGATCGAGCGAACGATATCTGTCACCGCATCCACCAGGTTAGCTCGCTTGCGGCTCGGCTTCGGGAGAGTTCCCTTCATTTTCAACACCCCGGGCAGACGATCGATCGCCAGGGCCAGTCCGAGACCGGCCAGGAACCCGCCGATGTGTGCGCCGTGGGCGACCCCGCTGCCTTCTGTCGGGCGGGTCAAAAAAGGCAGGATATTGTCGATCACCAGGTAGACCCCGAGGACGATGCGGGACGGTATCAGCAGGGTGGTCATCAGCAGGGGGAAAAGAAAGACAAACACCTTGATCCGGTTGCGCGGAAACCAGAGGAAATAAAATCCGAGGACCCCGGAGATGGCCCCTGACGCGCCAAGCATCGGGATCTGCGAGTTGGGCACGAACATGGCGAAAAACAGTGTCGCGGCAAGCCCGGCGGCAAGATAAGAAACCAGGTAGCCGACATGCCCAAGTCGATGTTCGACATTGTCGCCATAAATCCACAGGAACAGCATGTTGCCGGCCAGGTGCATCCACCCGCCATGCATGAACATTGCCGTAAACATGCTCAGCGGCGAAAATACCGCCGGTCGGAAACCATACTTGAAGACCACCAGGTCATAAGCCGAGACATGCTGGTAAATCAGCTGCACCGGCCAATTCCCCTGCGCCCCGATCGCATTCAGATAATCGAGCAACGCCGGGTCATCGAGGGCCGGCTTTGCGGAACTCAAAGGGATCGTCACGACGATGAAAACGGCAATATTGATCCCGATCAACAGCCAGTTGACATAAGGGGTCGTTTTGGGGTTTGGCACATCGCCGATCGGCAGGAACATGAATCTTCTCTTGAGGCTGTCAGTTTATTTGTTGCGTTAAATATAACAGTATGACGCTGGATTGACATGCACATTATTCGATGATGATACGGTTTCTCTTTGTGCCTCGGCGTCTTTGCGTTAAATTTTATACAGCTTTTCAATTCCAACTTTTCCCGGAGATCGATATGCATACCGTAAAGCTTGGCAATAAAGACATCCCGGTTGGCAAAATTGTCTGTATCGGCCGCAACTACATCGAACACATCAGGGAACTCGGCAGCCAGATTCCCGACAAACCGGTGATCTTCATCAAGCCGGCCAGCTCGATTATCGGTGAAGGTGGCACGATCGTCATCCCACCCCATTCGAGTGATTGCCATCACGAAGTTGAGCTTGCTGTCCTGATCGGCACCGAGGCCAAAAACGTCGATGCGAACAACGCCCTGGACCACGTGACAGGTTATGCCGTAGCCTTGGACCTGACCCTACGCGACATACAGGGCACCCAGAAAGAAAAAGGTCTGCCCTGGGAGATCGCCAAGGCCTTCGACACAGCTTGTCCGCTCTCCGCCTTCGTTCCCGCAGACCGGGTTGGCGACCCACAAAAACTGCAGATCAGATTGACCGTTAATCATGACGTCCGTCAGGATGGCAACACCGGAGATATGATGCGATCGGTTGCAGAGTTGATTGCCGCCGCCTCGGCATACTTTACCCTCGAGGCGGGAGACATCCTGCTGACCGGTACGCCGTCGGGCGTCGGCAGGATTGTCAGTGGGGACCAGCTGCTTGCAGAGATTGAACAGGTTGGCACTTTGAGTGTGAGCGTTGCCTAGACGATAACAGGGATAAAGGGCAGGAACCGGCGTGATTGTTTTACTCGCACTTCGCACTTAACGCATTGTGCTCAGACCTGACCTTATTGCTTAACAGGTGCGCTTGCCGGGTCGGCTCCGGGAGCCGATATCCCCGACTGCAGTGAAGTGCGATTTCCATCGCAGCGTCAAATCCAACCTTGTGCCCCGGGGAGACGTAAAGTGGCTTGACCCGGGCCCGGGTCCTGACCACCCGCCCGATCTCTTCACCGCCATCCAAGAGCGGCATCCAACAGCCTTTTTCCAAACCAGGCTCCTCATACGATCCGCAGAGGCGACTCTTCGCACAACCGATCGTCGGTAGATCGAGCCACAATCCCAGGTGACTGGCGAGACCCAGTCGGCGCGGATGGGCAAAGCCCTGCGCATCCGCCAGTATGACATCCGGGACGGTTGCAAGCTTCTTAAAGGCCTGAAGCAGGACCGGCAGTTCCCGGAAGGACAACAGCCCCGGGACATAGGGGAAGCTGACTTCGGCGCTGGCCGAGACTGTCTCAAGGACCTCCATCGTGCCATAATTCAGGACCACGATAGCCGCATGAAAAATATGGCCATGGATTTTATAGGAGACGTCGACTCCAGAGATGGTCCGGATCGGCTTGGGAAGGTGATGATTCAGAACAACCTGGCCGGTCAATTTCTGCTGCAGGGCAACGGCTTCTTGTGGGGTTAAATCCCAGGAGTGCAGGTTAGAGAATTCCATTCAGAAACAACATTGATCAACAGAGATAGAAAAAAAGATTAACCGACAGCGACAAAAGGGCACCGTTTTCTCCAAGCACCTCTTATGGTGGCAAAGCTTTTTTTATATTTTGCGTCTTTGCGTTAAAGATTTACAGCTTTTAGCGTTCCTCGTCCAGCGACCGCGAACCGGTTTTAATCAACCCGATTTCGCGATTCACCAACCAGGAAGGCATTGAGGTTAGCGGCGAGTTCATCAATCAGCCTCTGTCTTGCCGCCCTGGTTGCCCAGGCCAGGTGTGGAGTGATGAAACAGTTTGGCGCATCAAGCAACGGGTTGTCCGAGGGCGGCGGTTCCTGGGACAGGACATCGAGACCGGCGCCGGCAATTTCGCCTTTGTGTAACGCCTCAGCCAGCTCAGCTTCATCGACTAGCAGACCGCGACCGGTATTGATCAGATAGGCCGACGCCTTCATCCTGGCAAGACGCTCGGCATTGATCAGTCTTTCGGTTTCAGCTGTCAGTGGACAGCTCAAACTGATGACATCGGCTTCAGTCAACAACTGATCGAGTCCGACATAATCTATCTCCGGGAAGGCTTGCGGATCGGGACTACGGGTGTGAACCAGGACGCGCATGCCGAAAGCCGCAGCGATCTTTGCGGTGGCCTGGCCGATGTCGCCAAATCCGACAATACCGAACACCTTGTCAGCCAATTCAATCTGCGGTGTGTCCTGGAAAGCAAAATACGGACAGTTGCTCCAGGCACCCTGCCTGACCCTTTCATTGTGCCAACCGACGCCGCGGACCAGTTCCAGAAGCAGGGCAAAAACATGCTGGGCAACAGAGGCGGTACTGTAGGCGGGAACGTTGGCGACAGCAATCCGATGCTGTCGCGCAGCGTCCAGGTCAACGACGTTGACACCCGTTGCCTGGATACCGATATAGGCCAGGTCTGGCAATGCAGCCATCTCGGCGGCACCAATGAACACCTTGTTGGTAATCAGAGCTTCGGCCCCGGCGGCGCGTTCGACAGTCAATTCAGCAGGGGTGCGATCATAAACCGCCAGCTTGCCGAACCCGGCCAATCCGTCCCAGGAAAGATCCCCCGGGTTCGTCGCATACCCGTCTAGGACAACGATCTTCACCGTGTTTAGCCCTCTTCTAGCACCGCCTGTGCTGCAGCCAGCCGGGCGATCGGCACGCGGAACGGTGAGCAGGAGACGTAGTCAAGGCCGATGCGGTGACAGAACTTCACCGATGAGGCCTCACCGCCGTGCTCACCGCAGATGCCGAGCTTGATATCGGGACGGGTCTTGCGGCCGAGCTCGCAACCCATCTTCACCAGCTGACCGACGCCGGCCTGGTCAATCGAGACGAAGGGATCGTTCGGGTAGATATCCTGCTCGACGTACAACGGCAGGAACTTTCCGGCATCATCACGTGACAGTCCGTAGGTGGTCTGGGTCAGGTCGTTGGTGCCGAAGGAGAAGAACTCCGCCTCCTCAGCAATCACATCGGCGGTCAGAGCAGCGCGCGGCAGTTCTATCATGGTGCCGATCAGGTAGGTGACCTTGACACCGTAGCGGGCAATCACTTCGTCGGCAACGCGGATGGCGTTGGCCCGCAGGATCGCCAGTTCCTTCACTTCACCGACCAGCGGGATCATGATCTCGGGCACGATATCGTAGCCTTCGTCCTTGATCAGCTCGCAGGCCGCTTCCATGATCGCCTGCACCTGCATGTCGTAAATTTCCGGGAAGGTGATCGCCAGGCGGCAGCCGCGGTGACCGAGCATCGGGTTGAACTCGTGCAGCGATTCGACCTTGGCTTTCAGGGTCTGGGCCGGGACATGGATATCTTCTGACAGGGCTTCGATCTCCTTGTCGGTGTGCGGCAGGAATTCGTGCAGCGGCGGGTCGAGCAGACGGATCGTCACCGGCAGCCCTTTCATCACACGGAACAGGCCGAGGAAATCGCTCTTCTGCATCGGCAGGATCTTGGCCAGGGCGCGCTTGCGTCCCTCTACGTCAGCGGACAGGATCATCTCGCGGACAGCCATGATGCGATCGCCTTCGAAGAACATGTGCTCGGTGCGGCAGAGACCGATCCCTTCGGCCCCGAAGTCGCGGGCGACCTGGGAATCGTGGGGGGTATCGGCGTTGGTGCGTACGCGCAGGCGACGAATCCCGTCAACCCACTCCATCAATAAGCCGAACTCGCCGGACAGCTCGGGCTGCACCGTCGGCACTTCACCCTGCATCACTTCACCGGTGGAACCATCAAGCGTGATGACGTCGCCTTTTTTGAAGACCTTGCCGTCCCTGGCGGTGAACTGTTCGTTGGCATAATCGACTTTGATTTCGCCGCAACCGGCGACGCAGCACTTGCCCATGCCACGCGCGACCACTGCCGCATGTGAAGTCATACCACCACGTGCGGTGAGGATCCCCTGGGCAGCGTGCATCCCGTGGATATCTTCGGGGCTGGTTTCAACGCGCACCAGGATCACTTTCAAACCGATCTTGGCAGCTTCTTCGGCCGCATCGGCAGAGAAGACCACCTGGCCGCTCGCAGCACCGGGGGATGCCGGCAAACCTTTGGCAACCACCTTCTTCGGCGCATCGGGATCAAGAGAAGGATGCAGCAACTGGTCGAGTTGCTCGGGAGCCACACGCATGATCGCATCTTTCTGGCTGATCAGGCCTTCGCTGACCATGTCGACGGCGATTTTCACGGCCGCCCTGGAGGTGCGCTTGCCGTTGCGGGTCTGCAACATGTAGAGCTTGTGTTTCTCGATGGTAAACTCGATGTCCTGCATGTCCTTGTAGTGCTTTTCGAGGATTTCGCGGATCTTGGCGAGCTGCTCATAACAGTCAGGCAGCACATCCTCCATCGCCGGCAGGTCGCCCGGCTTGTACTTCGCCTTGTTGATCGGCTGCGGTGTGCGGGTACCCGCGACCACGTCTTCGCCCTGGGCATTGACCAGATACTCCCCGTAAAAGTAGTCTTCACCGGTAGAAGGATCACGGGTAAAGGCAACACCGGTGGCACAATCGTCACCCATATTGCCGAACACCATCGACTGCACGTTAACAGCGGTCCCCCACTCGGCGGGAATATTGTTAAGCCGGCGATAGGTAATCGCACGGGCATTCATCCATGAGCTGAAAACCGCACCGATCGCCCCCCAGAGCTGCTCTTTCGGGTCCATCGGGAAATCCCGGCCGAGCTCCTCCTTGACCTTGGTCCGGAACAGGCCGACCAGTTCCTTGAGATCCTCGGCGGTCAGGGCGGTATCTTCGGTGACGCCGCGATTGTGCTTCATCTGCTCAAGGATGTGCTCGAGGATATCACCGTCCAGATCGAGAACCACGTTGGAGTACATCTGGATGAATCGCCGGTAGGAGTCGTAGGCAAAGCGGGGATCGCCGCTCTGGGCGATCACGCCCTGGACGGTGTCGTCGTTAAGACCGAGGTTGAGGACCGTATCCATCATTCCCGGCATCGAGGCCCGGGCGCCGGAACGCACGGAGACCAGCAGCGGGTTCTGCGAATCGCCGAACTTCTTGTCCATCAGCTGTTCGACTTTCGCCAGGTGTTGGTTGACTTCTTCTTCGAGGCCCGCCGGATAGTTGCGATCATTCTTGTAGAACTCGGTGCAGACTTCCGTGCTGATAGTGAAACCGGCCGGAACCGGCAAACCGATGCTGGTCATTTCCGCCAGGTTGGCGCCCTTGCCACCCAGCAGGTTCTTCATGTCGCCGCGCCCCTCGGCTTCGCCGTCGCCGAAGAAATAAACAAACTTTGCCATTTTTACTTCCTCCCCGTTGGAATTGAGTATTTACGTAATTTTATAAACGTCTTAAAGATAATTATTAATCACAGATTCACACAGATAAATCCTGATAAAAGATAACAAACAAAAGTACTATTTTTTATATTCTTTACAGATTATATCCGTGTTTATCACTGGTTTAAAAAGCTTTGTCTTTGCTGAATGGATTATTTTTATAGTCCACCGGAAAAAATGCCCGTTACTTTTCAGCCAAAATAAAACCGCCGCTTAGTTTCCTAAGCGGCGATCCGTGTGAAGTCTGCAATGTCGGCGAACAGCGCAGCGACCTGGGTCAGCAGGGCAAGCCGGTTGGCCTTTATCCTGTCGTCCTCGGCCATGACCATGACCCCGTCGAAGAAGGCATCGACCGGTTCACGCAGGCCGGCGATCGTCTGTAGCGCAGCGGCATAATCTCCTTGTTCAACCTGGTCAGCCACCGCCTGGCGAGCCGAGTCGATGGCGTCGGCCAGGGCCCGTTCGCAATCGGCTTCGAAGAGCTCGGCCTGGACATCGTTGTCGACACCACCCTTGATGATGTTGCCGACCCGCTTGAAGGCAACCGCCAGCGGCTCGAAATCCGCTGCACCTTTAAGCGCAGCCAGTGCTTCGACACGCGCGACGGCATCGCCGGGTTGGTCAAACCGGGCAGTCAGGACAGCGTCAACCACGTCAGTGGAGATATCGCGGCCAGTCAGCATATTGGCCAGGCGCAAACGGATGAATTCCACCACCTCCGCCTGGATTTCGGCTTGCGGCCTGGTCAGTTTCGCTTCGAGCAGGCCGAGGCTCTGTTCAACCAGTTCCGGAATGCTGATCTGGTAACCGCGATCGAGAATGATATTCAGGACGCCGATCGCGCTGCGGCGCAGCGCGTAGGGATCGGCGGAACCGGTCGGGATCAAACCGACACCGAAACAGCCGCAGATCGTATCGATCTTGTCGGCAATCGAGACAAACGCGCCGATGTTATCCGACGGCAGAGTACCGCCTGCTTCGGTGGGCAGGTAGTGCTCAAAGATTGCCACCGAGACACGCGGGTCTTCGCCCTCTATGCGCGAGTACTCCCGGCCCATAATCCCCTGCAGTTCAGGGAATTCGTAAACCATCTTCGACTCGAGATCGCATTTGGCCAGCTGCGCCGCACGTTCGGTCAGGGCAATCGCCGCCGGATCGAAACGCTCGGCCAGGGCCCTGGCGATCTGCGTAAAGCGCTCAACTTTTTCGAAACTGGAGCCGAGCTTGGCCTGATAGATAACGTTCTTCAGGGTCTCCAGATTGCTTTCCAGCTTGACCTTCTGGTCTTCCTCCCAGAAGAACATGGCATCGGAGAGACGGGCACGGATAACCTTTTCGTTCCCATTGATGACGACCTGCTTATCTTCAGGACGAGTATTCGACACCGTGATGAATTTGTTCAGCAGTTTGCCATTCGAGTCTTCGATCGTGAAATAACGCTGGTGCTCGCGCATCGAGGTCACCAGCAGCTCGGGCGGCAGCTGCAGGTATTTTTCTTCAAAGGTCCCGCACAGGGGGGTCGGGTCCTCGACGAGGTAGGTCACCTCTTCGAGCAGGCGCTCGTCGATAGCCGCCTTACCGCCTTCTGCTTTGGCTGTTGCTTCCACCTGTTCGCGGATCGTTGATTTGCGCTCGTTATGGTCGGCTGTGACAAAGTGCTTGCGACAACCGTCCAGCCAGTCGGCCACTCCGGTGACGGCAAACTCCTGGGGTGCCATGAAGCGGTGACCGCGCGACAGGTTGCCGCTGGTCAGGTTGCCGTGGGAGAAAGGGATCACCTCACCGCCATACAAGGCGACGATCCAGTGCATCGGCCGGGCAAAACGAACCTCCTGGTTTTCCCAGCGCATCGATTTTTTGAATGACAGACCGGCCACCAGGCGCGGCAGGACCTCTTTGAGCAGTTCCGCCGTCGGACGACCGGGCTCTTCCTTTTCGAGGAAAAGGTATTCGCCCTTGTCGGTCTTGACGGTTTTCAATGCCGTGACATCGACGCCCTGGCCGCGGGCAAAGCCGATCGCCGCCTTGGTCGGGTTGCCGTCGCTATCAAAGGCAATCTGTTTCGCCGGGCCCATCGCTTCCGTGCGCAGGGTCGGCTGGTCCTCGGCGACATTGCTGACCGACAGGGCAAGGCGACGGGGCGTAGCGAAAGCTTTCACCTCGCCGAACTCGAGACGCGCCGTTTCCAACTCCTTGCGGATCATCCGCTCCAGATCAGCCATCGCCTTCGGCAGAAAACCGGCGGGGATCTCTTCGCTGCCTATTTCAAGGAATATTTCCTTAGCCATTTAATTCTCCATTTATAATCGGCCACGAAGGCTCAAAGACGCCAAGAAGTTCACTCCATAAAATCTTTGAGTCTTGGTATCTTGGTGGGTAATCATTTCTTAAGCAAAGGGAAACCCATCTTCTCTCGCTGGGCGACATACGCCTCGGCGCAAAGCCTCGACAGGTTGCGCACCCGGCCGATGTAATGGGCGCGCTCGGTGACCGAGATGGCGCCGCGGGCATCGAGCATGTTGAAGGCGTGGGAGCATTTCAGTACGTAATCATACGCCGGGAAGACCAGGGCCTTGTCGGCCAGGCGCATACACTCCTTTTCGAACATATCGAACAGCTGCAGCATC
>JAFDBW010000089.1 GCA_019313105.1 Deltaproteobacteria bacterium
GCCAAGGACCTGAATCTGATCGAAAGACAGCTTTTCGAGGTTGGAGAGAAAACTGGTCAATTGCGAGACATCGCCGCTCAGGCCTGCCGAGTAGACCGCATTGACCAGAAAAGGATTGCTGGAAAGCAACGTCACCAATGCCAAGTCGCCCGACGAGGTTTTGGTGGTGGCTTGTTCGATAAAATTGGCTGAATCCTGATTCCGCATCTGGACCTGCAGTTCGAGTTCGCTGGCGACCATGCCGCCGACCACCCAGAGGGCGACCACCAGGGGGATGACCCCGACCGAGATCAGCGCCAGGAGAATTTTGGACCTCAACTTCATGGACCGATTACCCTTCCTAGAGGTGTTGCGAAAATGATGGCTTGCAAATCCAGAAGACTGCACCGGGACATCGCTTCTCGGCAGGTCAGCCTTGCCCAACGGGCTCTTCACTGCAGCTTAAAACCAGGAGTACCATCGTCGGCACAGCAACTTGTCTCAAAAACGCCAATACCGGACTATTTTTTGGACAAGCGCTCCTGACATAATAAACCACGTCACAACGCAGCCACAATTAACAGCAAGATTAACATCTTACAATACATCAGCAGAAAGACTCAGGCAACTCTAATCCCGCTCACGAAACAAAGCGTGAAGATGACCGACCAGGACATGCAAATATCGCTGAGACGAATGGATGGTTCCTTTCCATAGCATTCAAGCTATTGCCGAAATCAGTCGATTGCGTTATTCTGTGCAACCGGGCTGCGGGACACAAAAGGAGACCTAAGCTTTATGTCTGATTCACTTGAGGCCTTGCTCAGCAAGGGCGACCACGCCCTGAAGAGAGGCGATACGCTGGTCGCCATGGTACAGTTTGAGATGGCGCACGCTATTGACCCGAAACCGGCTGTCAAGGCAAAGCTGGCCTACTGCCTGGCCAGAGAGCGCAAGCAGTACCAGCAGGCCATGACCCTCTGCCGCGAAGCCCTCGAGGCAGAGCCGGACAATCCCGATCACTATTATCAACTCAGCCGGGTCTACCTGGTCGCCGGCCATAAAAACAAAGCCATAAAATCTTTGCGCAAGGGGCTGAAGTTCAGACGCCACCAGCCGATCATCGATGAACTCAACCGGCTTGGTTACCGCAGGCCGCCGATTTTCACCGCCCTGCCGCGCGATCACGTCCTCAACCGTGCTGCCGGTGTCCTGTTCGCAAAGCTCGGCTCGCGCTGACCTCCTGCCGCCGGAGGCCATTCGATGAGGAAGTCGCTCCGAGGCGAGGCATCCTCGGTACGAATAAGTATTGCACTTGTCCCACTTATGGGTTAAGTTCTCCGCCTTCCAACACTTCTGACAATTCCATTTTCATAATTTGCACACTGCTACGCACACGGCCCGGTCTCGCCCGGGCTTTTTCCATAGACTTAACCAGGACAGACCACATGACAGAAGACAACATAGCCAGCTTCAAAGTACTCGGCCTTGCCCCGGCAGTATACAAGGTCATCGATGAGGTCGGCTACGAGACGCCCTCGCCGATCCAGGCCCACAGTATCCCGCCGCTTCTCGAAGGGCGCGACCTGCTCGGACAGGCCCAGACCGGTACGGGGAAAACCGCGGCCTTCGCACTGCCCCTGCTGAGCCGCCTCGACCTGAAGATAAAACACCCACAACTCCTGGTCCTGACGCCCACCCGCGAGTTGGCCCTGCAGGTCTCCGAGGCGATCCGCACCTACGCCCGTCACCTGAAAGGATTCCAGGTGCTGCCGGTTTACGGCGGCCAGAGCATGAGTCAGCAGCTGCGACAGCTGCATCGCGGCGTCCACGCCGTGGTCGGCACTCCGGGACGAATCCAGGATCATCTGCGCCGCGGCACCCTGAACCTTTCGGAGCTGACCAGTGTTGTCCTCGACGAAGCGGACGAAATGCTGCGCATGGGTTTCATCGACGACGTCGAACAGATCCTCAAGGAGACCCCGGCAGAGCGCCAGACGGCGCTTTTTTCAGCAACCATGCCGAAAGAGGTCAACCGTATTGCCCAGCGCTATCTAAACGACCCCGTCGAGATCAAGATCAAGGCCAAAACATCTACTGTCGAGACGATCGTACAACGTTTCTGGCAGGTCAAGGGGCTGCACAAGCTGGACGCCCTGACCCGCATCCTCGAAGCAGAGGAGATCGAGGGGATGCTTGTCTTCGTCCGCACCAAGACGGCCACGGTAGAGCTTGCAGAGAAACTTGAGTCACGCGGCTTTTCCTGCGCCCCCTTAAATGGTGACATGACCCAGGCACTGCGGGAAAAAACCGTCGACCAACTGAAGAGCGGCGCTCTCGACATCGTGGTTGCCACCGATGTTGCCGCCCGCGGCCTGGACGTAAAGCGCATCAGTCATGTGGTCAATTACGACATCCCCTACGATACCGAGGCCTATGTGCACCGCATCGGCCGGACCGGCCGCGCCGGCCGCGCCGGACAGGCTATCCTGTTTGTCGCCCCACGGGAACGACGGATGCTGGCCGCAATTGAACGGGCGACCCGTCAACCGATCACAGCAATGAGCCTGCCGAGCCGCAAGGACATCTCCAATCGCCGGATCGACCTGTTCAAGGATCAAATTGCCGAAGCAATGGAATCCCAGGAGCTGGAGTTCTTCGAAGAACTGATTGACAGCTACCAGCATCAACATGATGTCGGCCTGCGCAGAATCGCTTCGACCCTTGCCTACCTGTTGCAGAAGGACAAGCCGTTGCAGATCGACGGCGCGGAAGAACCGGAAGAGATTGACGAACCCGTGCGGAACGAAACTGGTCCCGCCTTCTCCGGCGGCAACCTGGCCCGCTACCGGATAGAAGTCGGTCGCACCCACGGGGTAGAGCCGAAACACATCGTCGGGGCCATCGCCAACGAGGCCAACATCAAAAGTCGCGACATCGGTCAGATCAAGATCTACAATGATTACAGCCTGGTCGATCTCACCAGGTCGATGCCACCGGCGCTGTTCCGGCATCTGCAGAAAGTCTGGGTGTGCGGGCAACAGTTGCAGATCAGTCCCGCGGACGACCGGCAGACCATGCCCGCCGACAAGTCGAAACGCAAGCTCACACCGAGAAAAAGCGAAGGCCGATATCACAAAGGGAGCAAGGCTGCGCCACGCAACCGGCGGGGCAAAAACACATAGCGATGATTGAATTCGAGCTGGATGGACACGATTACATTGAGCTGCACAGCCTGCTGAAAGTCACAGGTCTCTGCGAAAGCGGCGGGGTGGCCAAGTTGCTGATCAGTGACGGCCTGGTCCAGGTTGATGGTGCCGTCGAAACGCGCAAACGTTGCAAGATCCGGACGGGCCAGATCGTTAATTGCGACGGCCAGCAGATTACCGTCCGCTGAGTTCCTGTCGCCGGTATTCTGAAAATATTATGGCCTTATACTTTTTCTATGCTTTTCTGGCTGCCGGACTGCTAAACTTTGTCTGTTCCGTGCTGTTATTGCGTGGGCTTGCCGAAGCCGGAATCAAGGTTCGTTTTTTCGAAATCCGCTGGCAGGTTCACAAGCATATGAAGACCTATCGAACGGTCACAACGGAAACAACCGGCAAGGTCGCGTGGCCCTACTACGGTTACCAGGCTTCCCTGCTGGGCATGATCGGCTTTGGCATGCTGGCACTTTATTCACTCGGGCAGTGATTTCAACCTTATAGCAAAGGGGCGCATCTAACCTGATGCGCCCCTTTGTCTCAATAATCGATTCATCCTGACTAGTTACTTGTAGATGCCAGCTCCAACCAGCATATCCGTAAAGCCAACCCGACGTATGTATGTGAACTTGTCGACCGGTTCACGACTGTTCGGCTTCGGCCACATGTACCAAATCCAGCCCTCGCCATTTTTCCTGGCAATATCGACAAATTCAACAAAGATCATCTTGGGTTTGTCCGGATTCTTGTCGGCAACATGGAAGAGTGGCCCCTTCTCGGTCAACTGCGGGATCATTGGGTGGGCAAGCATGTTACCATCAAGATCCATCAGGAACACGTAGGTGTTTTTCCAGACGAACTGACCTTCTTTGTTGGCGATCTCTGCAATACCTGCTTCCTTGTTGGTCAGCAGCAGGGTCTCTGCTTTTTTGCACATCTCAACGATTTCTTCACGGGAGGCATCTTCTTCTGCAACAGCTACAAACGGCAACAACATGCTGGACAACAAAAGGAACGCCAGAAACACTATCTTGCTTTTCATTAGTTTGACTCCTTGCGATATTTGAGTGTCAGCCGGACACATGATGATACGTTATTGATGCATGCCATTATGTGCGGTGTCCAAGAGAGATGCCACCGAACCATTTTGGCGCAGAACCATACTCCGTCTGCCTATAAATGTAAACACACTAGTCGTTAATTAAGGCCCTATAACTCTTGTTTTACAACGTCCGCAGACCGAGAAAAGCTGTTGACAGACCTAAAGTCCTATGCTATCAAGTGTAGGCTTAAAATTCAGGTGTATTCTGTATACAATCAATATGGCCGACGACAAACGTCAACTTATCAGATCTCTGGGCTTTTTATCAAGTCTGGGGATATCAATGGTGGCGTCATCTTTCATCGGCCTGTTCATTGGCTACTACCTGGACAAGTGGTTGGGAACATCCCCCTGGATGACCCTGATCTGGCTCGGAATCGGTATCATCTCGGGCTTTCGTAACATCTTCATTCTGACCAGACGCGCTCTGCGCGAACAGGACCAGGAAGAAGGACAGGACCAGAAAGTTGACGGACCAGATTGAACAGCTGCCCGCGCAGATGGCACGGCGCAACTGGATCATACTGGCCCTGCTGCTGATCGGCAGCCTGCCATTTGGCAGTCCTGCCATGAGCCTGGGCGTTCTGGTCGGTGGATTGATTGCAATTGGGGGGTTCTTCTGGTTGCGGCGCTCTCTGGTTCGCCTGCTGGAGCAACCGACGGGCGGAGCCAGGTTTCGCTATCAGTTTGGTTACCTCATCAGACTGGCAACTTTGGCGGTCATGATCGTCGTGCTGGTCGGCATCGTTAAAGTTCACACCGTCGGCCTGGTAATCGGTCTCTCGGTTGTGATTATCAACTTGTTTTGGATCACGATACAGCGTGCCTTTAGGTAAGGGAGGCTTCTAGCATCATGATACATCCGTTTATTTTCTTTGAGTGGCTCGAGCACCAACTGCACCTGCACATCGGCAACCATGTCACCTATACCTGGCTGGTCATGGCGCTGCTGATCCTGGTTGCACTTCTGGTCAAACGCAACATCAAAACGGTCCCGACCGGCCTGCAGAATTTCCTTGAGCCGGTGATCGACAGCATTGAGAACATGATCGAAGAGACCATGGGACCCAAGGGCAAAGCCTACTTCCCGCTGATCGCCACGATCGCCTTCTTTATCTTGGTTTCGAACCTGATCGCTCTGATTCCCGGCTTCTTTCCGCCGACCGCCAACCTCAACACCAACGCCGCCATGGCACTGACGGTCTTCGCCATGACGCACATCGTCGGCCTCAAAGAGCACGGCATCGGCTATTTCAAACATTTCTGCGGTCCGGTTATCTGGCTTGCGCCACTGATCGTGCCGATCGAGATCGTCGGCCATCTGGCGCGCCCGTTGTCACTGACTCTGCGTCTGTTCGGCAACATGTACGGCCACGAAATCGTGCTGATGATTTTCTTCGGTCTGGTTCCCTTCATCGTGCCGCTGCCGATGATGCTGATGGGCGTGCTGGTTGCCTTCATCCAGACCTTCGTTTTCATGCTGCTGGCCATGATCTATATCGCCGGCTCGCTTGAGGAAGCCCACTAATCCCGGATGGCCCGGGTTTAAGTCCTATACCGTATAGGAAAACAAGAAACTGAAAAAGGAGTAGTAAAATGGAATTTTTTGCTTGGTGTGTAGTCGCAGCCGGGATCGGCATGGGTCTCGGTTCTTTCGGTACCGGTATCGGTCAGGGCCTGGCCATTCAGAAGGCCGTTGAAGGTGTTGCCCGCAACCCTGGCGCAAGTGGCAAGATCATGACCATCATGCTGATCGGTCTGGCAATGATCGAGTCCCTGGCAATCTACGTGTTCGTTGTTGCCATGATCATCCTCTTCGCCAACCCCTTCACCGACACTGTTGTACAGATGCTCAGCAAGTAAGTCGGTCTTAATTCAGACAACAAAAAAAGCAGCAGCCATATCGGCTGCTGTCTCAGATTATTGATAAACCCCGCATTTTCCGATGCGGGGTTTGTCTTTTTCTCCTGGCAGGGGGTTTCTCTGAAGCTTGGGGCAAAGGATGGTTAATCTGTTGCCCTTGTTGCTTTTTTTGAAAGACAAAACCGTATATGGTCTCCCCCCTATTTATCATGAACTTTCTCAGAGGTCCTGTGCCGCTGGCTGAAGCGTGTCGCCTTAGGATGCACCTCGGTTGCGCATGATGCGCATGATCATCACGCCGAATATCGACAGGAAGATGCCGATGCCAAAGGCCATGTAACCGATTCCGCGAGCCTCACCCCAACCCCATAAATCCTGGCTGCCGAGAATCCCGATCAGGATCAGGCCACACATGATCAGCAGA
>JAFDBW010000090.1 GCA_019313105.1 Deltaproteobacteria bacterium
GCGTTCAGTCAGCCGCGGAAAGATTTCGAGAACTTCTTCGAGAGTATAGGGTTCTTTCCTGCCTCCGCGATGGGCGGCGGCAACCATGATATTTTCATAAACCGTCAGGTTGGGGAAAATTTGTCGACCTTCCGGAACCAGGCCAATCCCCTGCTGGGCAATTTGATAGCTGGGTAAATGATGAATTTCCTTTTCGTTAAAGAATATCTGTCCGTTTGTTATCGGGGTTAGACCGATGACTGACTTGACCGTCGTGCTCTTTCCCATGCCGTTACGCCCGAGCAGGGTCACGACCTCACCGTCACGCACCTCAAGGCTAACACCAAAAAGCGCTTGGCTGCTGCCGTAAAAAGTCTCTATCTGCTCAACCTTCAGCATGCTTCGTCCTCATCACCCAGGTAGGCATGACGCACGATTGCGTTACTGCGGATTTCTTCTGCTGTTCCTGTCGTAACCACCTCGCCATAGACCAGCACCGTAATACGGTCTGCCAGAGCAAAAATCGTTTCCATATCGTGTTCGACCAGCAGGATGGTCGTTTTTTCCTTGAGCCTGCGTATCAATTTAGAGAGTTCAACGGTGCCGCCCGGCCCCATGCCAGCCATTGGCTCATCCAGTAGCAGCAGTCTAGGATTGCAGGCGAGAGCCATGCCAACTTCAAGCTGTTTCTTTTCGCCGTGGGAGAGATTGCAGGCCGACATCTCCGCCCGCTCGCTGAGACCAACCCGCTCCAGCGACGACTCCAGGTCGTCACGCAACTCAGGGATACTCAATCCACGTCGCCAGAAACGGAAACTGTGACCACGCTGGGCCTGGATAGCGAGCAGCAGATTCTCTTCAACGCTCAATTGAGGAAAGACCGATGTTATCTGGTAAGAACGTGCCAGGCCAAGATGTGACCGCTGGTAAAGTGGTAATCGGGTAATGTCGTGGCCGTCGAAGAAAATCTGTCCACTGTCGGGCACCAAATCTCCGGCAATTTGATTGAGCAAGGTGGTTTTCCCGGCACCGTTGGGGCCGATCAGAGCATGAATTTCGCCTGGAAAAACCTCGAGCGAAACACCTTGGCTGGCGACAATTGAACCGAAGTTTTTGCTCAGTTTGTCGATCCGCAGCAATGGTTCAGCCATAACGTTTTCCTTTGCCGGCCAAAATGCCATAGAGGCCATGGCGTGCAAACAGGACGACCAGAATCAGCAGCGGGCCGAAGTAGAGCATCCAATGCTCGGTATAGATCGAGAGAATCTCTTCAAGAAGTAAAAAGGCCGCCGCCCCAAGTACCGGTCCGTAAAGGGTGCCGGTTCCTCCGAGCAGAACCATGACCAGAATGACCCCGGAGCGAGTCCAATGCATCAGCCCCGGGCTGACATATTCGATCTGGTTGGCGATCAGGGCTCCGGCCAAACCGGAGGCCGCTCCGGCAATCATGAAGCAGAGCAGCTTGTAACGATAAGTCGGAAAGCCAAGCGACTGCATCCGTTTATCATTCTCTCGGCAGCCACGGATGACCAACCCGAATCGAGAGACAACCAGACGGCTCGCCAGCAACAGAAAAACGAAGAGCAGCACCAGGCAGACATAATAAAACTGGGTGTCATCGCTAAGGTCGAAATGCGGCAGGGTGTTGCGCGAAAAAAGAGTCAATCCGTCATCGCCACCGTAGCTTTCGAGACCAACAAAAAAATAAAATAACATCTGCGCAAATGCCAGGGTGATCATAATGAAGTGCATTCCGGTGGTTCGCAGGCTCAGAGCTCCAATGATCGCCGCCAATAGACCGGAGCAAAGCACCGCTGCCGGCCATGCGATCAAAGCGCTATCAGAACCCGGGACAGTCAATGGCCAGGAGATCAGCGCAGTTCCTTCGAAATCGTGGTGAGCAAGGATGGCGACCATGTAGGCGCCAATGCCAAAGAATGCAGCGTGACCGAGACTGACCAGCCCACCGTAGCCAAGAATCAGATCGAGACTCACAGCAGCCAAAGCGTAGATCAGGATGCGACTCGCCAGCGAAATCAGGTAGGGTTCACCGCACAGTGAAGCCAGCATTGGCAACAGAATCAACAGTATCGCGCCGAAACTGAGGCAGAGCTTTTTACGATCGAACCGTGAAGACATAGATACTCGTTTGGCAAACTTATCAGGCATGGGCTGGCAACAACCCCTTGGGCCGCCAGACCAGAATTATCGCCATAAGAATGTAAATCGACATCGATGCAATTGACGCGGCGACACCGTCTGCATGTGCTGTTGGTAGAAACAGACGAAAAAAGGTCGGCATGAATGCGCGACCGAGGGTATCAACCATTCCAACCAGTAATGCACCGACAAAGGCTCCGCGCACCGAGCCGATGCCGCCGATGACGATCACCACGAAGGTCAGAATCAGGATGCTCTCACCCATCCCTGCCTCGACCGCCAGGATCGGACCCGCCATCATCCCGGCTAAACCGGCGAGCAGTGTTCCGAGACCGAACACCAGGGTATAAATCAGCTTGATATTAATCCCCAAGGCTCCTGCCATCTCTCTATTGCTGGCCCCAGCACGAATCTGCATGCCGATACGGGTGTGGGCAAACATCAGATACAGGAACAGCGCAACCAGCAATCCCACACCGATCACTGCAATGCGATAGCTCGGATAAGGAATGCCGGGAATGATTTCAACAGTGCCAGATAGCCATGCGGGCATATCCATGAAGAGCGGCTGACGCCCCCAGATGATCCTGGTCAGTTCGTTAAAAAACATAATCAAGCCGAACGTGGCCAACACCTGATCAACGTGGTCTTTTTTGTAGAGCCGCCGCAGCACTATAGCTTCAACCAACATCCCAACCAGCGCTGCTGCAGGCAGAGCTGCCAGCAGTCCAAGCAGAAAGGAGCCGCTACGGCGGTGACAGTGGCGCCCACGTAAGCCCCTATCATGTAGAAGGAACCGTGTGCAAGGTTGATGACCTGCATAATACCGAAGATCAGCGTCAGTCCGGCGGACATCAAAAACAGGGTCACCCCGAGCTGCAGGCCATTAAGGATTTGTTCAATGATAAGTAGCATAAGCACATAAAAAGGCACCCCGTTCCCGGGGTGGCCATAAGTTCTGCAGGACGTCTCGGTGACATGCCTTGAAACGTCCTGCTGACAACAACAATGTTCATTTTATCAAGCTGAAACTTTAATCCATCTTGCAGGCATCTATATAGGCGTTGCTATGAGCGGTAAAAACAGTCTTGAGGGTCTTGTTGGTGTAGCCGCCTGCACCATCTTCCACCACTTCGCGTATGTAGAGGTTTTGCACCGGGTGCTGGTTTGCGGCAAAGGCAAAGTCGCCGCGGACCGATTCAAAGTCGGCCTTCAGTAGCGCAGCGCGCAAGGCATCGAGCTTGCTGACGTCACCTTCGACGCTTTTGAGGGCACTGCCGATCAGGCGGGCAGCATCGTATCCCTGGCTAGCATAAAGAGTTGGCGTACGGCCATAGGCCTCTCGGAAGGCAGCGACAAATTGGCGATTGGCTGGTACGTCGAGATCATGCGTCCACTGGGAGCCATTTTTTACACCAAGGGCCGCAGCGCCAACCGCGCCGAGCAAACGTTCGTCAAAGGAGAAGGCGGGACCAAAGACCGGAATGGTTTTGTTCAAGCCAGCCTGAGAGAATTGCTTGATAAAGTTGATGCCCATTCCTCCGGGAAGAAAAA
>JAFDBW010000091.1 GCA_019313105.1 Deltaproteobacteria bacterium
AATGGGTCAATGAGAAATTCGGCGGTCTTTTCCCGGCTGAAGAAGACGAAGTCAGGGGGGCTGTGAGTTTCTCCAGGGCCAGTGCATTTGACCGGTTGGAAGCAGAGCCCCCGGTTTCGCTCCACTGTTTTGTTGGTCGACAGGATGCTGCCGAAGCAGAGACCGTTATTGAGCTGATCAGGCAAGCCGGAGAACAGGACCCTGGCGGCACGGTCGCCGTTCTGGTCCGTTCGCGGAATCACCTGGTCTCGATTGTCGATGCCTTGAAAAAGGCCGGCATGCGCTACCAGGCACAGGATGTCGACCCGTTGACGGGTCGTCCCGTGGTTCAGGATCTCCTCTCGCTGGTCCGCGCCCTGCAGCATCCGGCAGACAGGGTTGCCTGGCTCGCGGTCTTAAGGGCACCCTGGTGCGGCTTGACCTTGAATGACCTTGCCGGCCTGTGTAGCCGAGATGCCAGAAGTACGATCTGGCAATTGCTCAACCGGCCGGCCGATCAGATCGAGATGTTTGACCAGGTCAGCAAAGATGGCAGACAACGTCTCGCGCGTGTCATGCCGATCCTGAACAGGGCACTGAACAACCGTGGCCGGATCAGCCTGCGCCGCCTGGTTGAATCAACCTGGTTGGCACTGGGTGGCCCGGCTTGTGTCGATGAAGCGGACTTGCTAAACGTCCGCCAGGTGCTGAGCCTGCTGGAAGACTCCGGTGCGGACGTTGTTGTCGAAGAGCTTGAAAGGAAACTCAAACGGCTGTTTGCCGCTCCCGACCCAGAGGCCGGGCCGGATTTACAACTCATGACGATCCACAAAGCCAAGGGCCTTGAATTCGACACTGTGATCCTGCCTGGTTTGGGGCGCGGCATCCGCTCCCGTGAGCGCGACTTGCTCAGGTGGCTGGAGCATCCGGACTATGAGCTTTTGCTGGCGCCGATTCCTCCCTATGCAAGTGAAGAACAGGACCCGACCTACCAAGCCCTTGGTCATATCCTGAAGGAGAAGGACGACCTTGAAACCCTGCGCTTGCTCTATGTTGCTGTCACCCGTGCGAAATTGCGTCTACACCTTTTGGGACATGCAAAATTCAATTCGGCAGATGAACTTGTTCCATTGTCCGGCTCGCTCCTGTCCGTTGCCTGGCCCGGCTTTGGCGAAGATTTTATCGCCCATGCGATAAACGCAGAGGAAGAGGCGCCGGTTGAATTGATGCCCCTGCAGCTGAGACGTCTGCCGGCGCAATGGCAGCCACCGCAGCTTGCGCCATCGCTGACGGCCGAGGAGACTCCGACACAGCGGGCATCGTTGGGGGCACATTACCATGACGCAATGATCAAGTCCCGCCGTACGGAAGAGGGCAGGGTCATCGGAACGCTGGTTCACTTGTGGCTGGAACGGATTGCCAACGATGGCCCTGACCAGTGGTCGGAAATTGACATCAGGAAGTCGTCCGAGCTGTTCAGGTTGCAGCTGGGTGCGCAAGGCGTCCCTCATGCACGGCTCCAGCACTGTGCCGCAACAGTAGAGACCTGCCTGATCAACACCCTTGGCAGCGATCGTGGCCGCTGGTTGCTGGAAGACCATCCGGGTGCGCACAACGAGCTGGCGGTAAACGGTATGATCGATGGCAAGCTGGTCCGGGCAACCATAGATCGCACATTTGTCGACCAAGCCGGGAACAGGTGGGTTGTCGATTACAAAACCAGCGCTCCGCCGTCCGATGGGATGGAGAGGGAGTCTTTTCTGCTGGAGGAAAAAGTTCGCTATCAGGACCAGCTGCGGGTTTACCTGGAGCTGATACGGCAGCTGTATTCGGGCCAACCAGCCCGTGCAGCGCTCTATTTCCCACTCTTCGACGGGTGGATCACCGTAGACGAGTAAGGGGTATATTTGTTCTTAACTGTTGCCTGATAACTCCATGATATATATGCAAAAGGACCGTTATGAAAGACAAATATGTACACCTGATCTATTTCTCACCGACCGGCACCACGCGCAAAATAGTTGATGCTATTGCCGAAGGGCTCTCTGCTGCGCAAACCAATCGTCACGACCTGACCTATGCCTTCGAAAAAGAACAGCAAGATATCGCAGGTGGAGTTGCCGTTATCGGTATTCCGGTCTACGCCGGGCGGGTTCCCGAGGACTGCCTGGAAAGAATAGCAGGTTACCAGGCGGACGGTGTGCCAGCGGTTCTGGTTGCTCTTTATGGTAATCGTGAGTTCGAAGATGCGCTGGTGGAGCTGCGGGATGTGGCTATCGAGCAGGGCTTCAATGTGATTGCTGCCGGAGCCTTCATCGGTGAGCATTCCTACTCTACGCCAAAACGACCGATTGCGGCAGGCAGACCGGATGTCGAGGATCTGCGTCTTGCGGTAAAGTTCGGGCAGGACATCGCTGCGAAAATTGAACGCGGCGACCTTGAAACCCCGGAAATCGAAGGTCATGTCCCCTACCGGGAGCGGGTGAAGTTCGGTGGTGTTTCTCCGCAAACTGACGCTGAACACTGTACCCTTTGTGGAGAGTGTGCCCGGGCCTGTCCCGTTCGTGTTGTTACCGTGTCAGATTCAGTGACAACTCAAGCAGAGAACTGCATCATGTGTTGTGCCTGCGTCAAAATCTGTCCGGTTGATGCACGACCGTTCAACCATCCCAGGATTGAAGAGAGGAGAGATTTGTTAGTCAGGAATTGTTCCACACCCAAAACGCCCAGAATATTTCTATAAACCTTTTTTCGTCCGCCGGGTGCTGGGCCAGTCAGTCCTTCGCCACTCAGTTGAAACCAACAAAAAAAGCCAACAGTCAATACTTTGCGGAAAGTATCGCCGTTGACTTGATTTATCAGGGTTGCCCAGCACGTCGCAGCTTCGTGTTGTGGATCGGCAACTGTTACACAACACGCCTTTCAGCGCCACCGTAATTGGCTTGCCCAGAGTTGCGGATCGGGTCGCGGCCAACAACCACCCATCCGGAAGCACGTTTGAAACTTTTCACGACCTGTTCTTTGATCAGGTTGTCAAGCAGTTCCGGCTTGACCATGTCGAATCTTCCATCACTGTACATGACTCTGATCATCATGATACACCCCTCGTCCTCAATATTTCCAGCACCTTAACAGAAAACTGGCAATCGTTCAAAGGGTAAATGTCGTTAACCTTTTTCTAGTTCAATGTAGGCCTGTCAATTGAGACAACTTCTATCTGCAGGATCAGTGAACGGCCGGCCAACGGGTGATTGGCATCAAGGGTAACCGTCTGTTCGTCCCGGGTCATGATTTCCATCTGAAAAACCGTTCCGTCAGCGGCCGTTACTTCAAGTTTGTCACCGACGGCGAGCGTCAACCCTTTTGGCAGGGCTTTGATGTCAACGACTTCAATCAGCTTTTTCTGGTGCACGCCGTAACCCTGTTCAGGAGGAACAGTCACGGTCTTCTGGTCGCCGACTTCCATGCCAATAACAGCGAGTTCCAACCCCGGGAGAACTTCGTTCTCGCCCAGGACAAAGCTCAGCGGATCGTTGTCACCCGAAGCATCAAAAACGCTGCCGTCGTCGAGCAGGCCTTGAAATGTGATGGTAACGGTGTCACCTTCCTGCGCTTTGTTCATCGCTCTCCATCCGGTTCAGTATGTTCTTTTGATAACTTGACTGCGACTGATTGTCAAGGTGATTGCCAGAAGATATCCAGCTGGGTTATTATGTGAAGATATGTATAAAAACATATAATCTGATCTGTAATAAGGATGCTCCGATATGACAAGAAGAAAAAGATGGTTCCGCGCTATTCTGGTCAGTGTGACGTTGTTGCTCGCCGGTTTGTTCTTTTTGCCGGCGCCGATGAATGCAACGACGCCCGATGATCTGGATGAGAACAGAGCCCGCCTCCTCACTTATGTTTTACGGCGCCAGGTTGAGAACCACTTCAGCGGCAAGAATCTTGACGACAATCTGTCAAGAGCGGCATTTCAACTGTATGTCAAGCAGCTGGATTATCAAAAACGCCTGCTCCTGGCGGCTGAAGTCGACCAATTGGAGGTCTTTGCCGACAAGATCGATGATGAAATTCAGAGTGGCCGTATTGTCCTCGCACCACAGGCCTTCCAACTGCTCGGCAATAGTGTGGAGCGTGCCGAAAAGCTGGTTGAAAAAGCCCTGGCGGCGCCATTTGACTTCACGGTCGCCGAGATTTACGAGACAGACCCGGAAAAGCTCGAATTCTGTGTCACGGAAGCCGAGTTGGCAGAACGCTGGCGCACTGATCTCAAGTACCGCACCCTGACGCGTTATCTCAACCTGCTTGAAGACGCCGAAGTTAAGGACCCACTGAATGTCTCTGCCGAGTTACAGCAGGAGAAAGAACTGGAAGCCCGTGAGAAAGTACGTAAACAGTATCACCAGTACTTCGAACGGCTGAAAAAGGAGACTCTCAAGGAACATTACGATCGCTATCTGAATGCATTTGCCCGTGCCTTTGATCCACATACAACCTACATGGCTCCTCAGTCGAAAGAAGACTTCGACATCGGTATGCGCGGGTCGCTGGAAGGGATTGGCGCGACTCTACGTGAAGAAGACGGTTACACCAAGGTGGTCAAGGTTATCCCCGGCAGCGCCGCTGACCGGCAGGGGCAACTGCAGGCCGACGATGTCATTCTCGCCGTTGGCCAGGTTGATGACGAACCGGTTGATGTCACCGATATGCGATTGCGTGATACCGTTGCCCTGATCAGGGGCAAAAAGGGCACGGAAGTTCGTCTTACTATACGTCGCCCCGGAATCAAAAACCTTGTCATACCGATTGTCCGTGATGTCGTCATCATCGAGGAGTCCTTTGTCAAGTCGACGATGGTCACTGATCCGGATACGGGCAACCGTTACGGTTACATCAAGGTGCCGAGCTTCTACCGGGATTTCGAATCGACCCGGAATGGCGGTAAGGGCCGCAATTCAACAGATGATGTCAGAAAGGCGATCGAGGCCTTTGACGTCAAGCAGATGACTGGTCTCATCCTGGATCTCAGGAATAACGGCGGCGGGGCCCTGACCGATGCCGTTGGTATCGCCGGGCTGTTTATTGGCGAAGGGCCTGTCGTGCAGGTGCGCAACGGCGATGGTGGATCGAAAGTGCTGCGAAACTACAGCAAGGAGGTCGCCTATCACGGGCCGTTGGTCGTCATGGTGAACCAGTTCAGCGCCTCGGCCTCCGAGATCGTCGCCGGGGCACTTCAGGACTACGGCAGGGCCGTGATCGTTGGCAGTGAGCATACCCATGGCAAAGGCACCGTGCAGGTCATTATGGACTTGGATGACAGCCTGACGTTGCGCAACATGCGCCAGTATATGCCGCTCGGAGCGCTGAAGATCACGACCCAGAAGTTCTACCGGGTCAGCGGAGACTCCACTCAGTATCGCGGGGTTGTCCCGGACATTATCCTGCCGGACCGCAGTCAATACAACGAGTATGGTGAACGTTATCTGGACTACAGCCTGCCCTGGGATCGTATTGAAGAGGTTGAGCATAAGGAATGGCCGTCCTTTGACCGGAAGGCTTTGAACGCCAAAAGCCATGACAGGGTTGCCGCCAGTGAAGAGTTTGCAGAAATACAACGCCTTGCCGACGCAATAGGAGAACGTATTAAGGATACCCACCAGTCGCTGTTGATCAACGACGTCGTCAAAGAGAGAGAAGATTTGCAGGGAGCGGACAGTCAGCACGCAATGGTCGGTATCGAAGAGAAGGATGATGAGCCTGCTGATGACGAGGCGGAGTTAGAAAAACAGAGTCCAGCAGAAAAGCTGCTTGCCGCTGTTCTGAAAGATGCCTATGTCAAGGAATCAATGGCGATTCTTGTCGATCTGGCTGAACAACGTACTGAGATTGCCGGAAAAAGCAATAAATAGCAGGTTTGCGACCTTAGAGAAGCGTTTACATAGCGACATATAAGGTGTTGAAAAACTTTATAATACAGAACAATCCCCCATGGCTTGTAGCCATGGGGGATTGTTTGTTGCACTCTATAATTCCAGTAATAAATCTCCGCTGAGGGTATCTGCGAACACGACTAAATGGTGTTATGAGGGGGCAGGTGGTGACTTATAAATCTCTAGGCAATCTAGGAATACGGAATGGAGACTCATAAGACGCTTTCAGGGAGTTGTAGTGTCCTAAATTGCGGGCGATTGACACACCCCAAAAATCGTTCCAGAGGCGCTACTTGTAAGTATGGTCGGCTAAAAGAGCCTGTCTCTGAAGAATTTGAATAGCGTTATAAGTGGATAAACTTCCTTAAATATGGAATATTCATGCCGGAAGAGAAAGAAACTTACCATGAGCAAGAGAACCAGACGGAATCATTCACCGGCATTCAAGACGAAACTGGCAAATAACGTGCGGTACAATTAGCTCCTTTATTACAGTTCCTTAGGTTTTGTACCGTTCAGTCAGGAGTGTAAAGTGTAAGGTTTCCGACAGATATTCACTGCAATGTTTCCTGATAATTTCACTCTCTCACTAGTCAGACAAGCAGTGTCATCTCAAGCATATACTGAACGATATAAATCTACAGAAATGGGCGGTAACGGGTCATGTCAAAAAGTTTCTTCATGGAACTGAACGCAAAGCTAAATAACAAGCCTGCCTTGCCGAGGGCTCTTCCATTCGTCTTATTTATGGCGTTTGTTGGACTCGAAGAATTTGCCAGAGCTTTACGCAACTGGCAAGCGATATCCTTTAGCGATGTTGACCTCTACTGGCTCTATCCGCCGAAAGCCATTCTGACAGGACTAGTCTTGATCTTTCTATGGAGACAGTACAGCGAAGTCAAATGGCGCGAACTCCTTGCAGGCATTCACACTTCGATTAGTTGCCTGTGTGGTGTCATCGTTTTTCTTCTTTGGATCAATATGGACTGGGCCTTTGGGACCACGACAGTGCCTCAGGGGTTCGATCCTGGACTGATTGACAACAATGTCATTCGTTGGTTGATGATTGCATGCAGGGTTGCTGGTGCAGTCCTTGTCGTACCTGTCATGGAGGAGATTTTCTGGCGCTCATTTCTGCTGAGATACATCATTGCGAACGACTTCACTAAAGTCCCGGTAGGTCAATTCACGATTTTTTCATTTGCCGTTGTCGTGGTCCTTTTTGGCCTGGAGCATAATTACTTCCTTGCAGGAATGATGGCCGGAGCGTTCTTCAATCTATTGCTCTACTACACGAAGAGTATTGCTCAGTGTATCCTCTCTCATGCTGTTGCAAACCTCTGCCTTGCGTACTATGTTCTCACGACAGGGTACTGGCGTTTTTGGTAAGGATTAAGGTGTGTGTCGGACTCAACAAAGCCCGCTACTATTCGGTGTTTTCTATGGGCATATTAGCGCGCGCTCGTTCCATGGATATTCTATACCGAGTTCGGTAGGTCAAGATGATCGTTAATTTGTCGTTTATCTCAACCCGCTAGGAGCCTTAGAAAAACACATTCTGGTAAATCACGACTGCCAGGACGGATTTAAAAGCCTTCACCTGATTCTTTAATAGCCGGTGACCATGCATATTCTGATGAAATCCGCCACTTGTTCTGATTTCAAACCCGCCACCGATTATTGCATGAAACCCGCCAGTCATTATTATCGAAACCAGTCACCCATCCTGTAAGAAACTTCTAAGGACATTCGCGACCTGTTTTGATACAACATGTGAGAAGATGATTGGTGGGGGTTGGAGTGAGCACCCCCGTGAGGGAATGCCTTTGACCACAACTCCAAATATTTGAGATACTGATAAGGCAAAAAGAAGCGGAGCCATCGCTGGCCCCGCTTCGTGTCTCGGTATTTTTTGCAAATTTATGCTTTTTTGCGTTTCCTTCCGTACAAAGCCAGACCCACTAGACCACTGCCAAGGAGCAGCAAGGTGGAGGGTTCAGGGACAGGCGCAGCAATATGACTCAATTTAGGCGGCCCCCCCCCTCCATCCGCGAAGTTTGCGAAGCTTGTTGCTTCATCCGCGTAGGATATTGGCAGATATACATCATCTTTTTTCTTATATATATAAAATTTCGACAAATCGATAACGGCAAAAGAAGTATTTTCTAGATTTTTATACAAAAGGGTATTTACTTCTGCATAA
>JAFDBW010000092.1 GCA_019313105.1 Deltaproteobacteria bacterium
TCATCCTTCCCTTTCGCGCTGTGCCCGAAGCTGAGATCAGACAATTTTTTATCAGTCACTGCATGTCGGTCATAGCCGGTCAGATGTTCGAAGGCACGGTTCACATCGAAGATCTTCTGGTTGTCGCGTTTGACAAGAATCACCGGGTCCGGATTCGAGTTGAACATCTTCCGGAAACGCTCTTCACTTTCAAGCAGAGCCTGTTCGTTTCGCTCGGCTCTCTGCAATGACGGGATCATCCGGTAAAACCCGACCAGGACCAATATGTAACCGAGGAGGTAGCCGGGCATTTTTTCCAGGAATGCCTCATAAGGCGTATCACCGATCAGGACAAAGCGCTCCAAGCCGGGGATTTCATCGGTAATGTCGAGCAGGGTTGCCGCTGTAATCAGGATGAAGCCAACGAGTATGGATTTCCAGCCGGGGTGCCGTGAAAGAGAGGTGTAATTGCCGCGTAGGAAGAGGATCACCAGCAAGGCGATGAGAACGGCAGCCCTGATGCACTCGAGCAACAGGTCATTGGCAATCATGAAATCCATATGACAAACCTTCTGGCAATGTCATGGGCCGGTGAAGAGGTGTTGCGCGGAGTGTCTTGTCTTGGCCTTTCGGAATCGAGTAACGCTTTTTAATAAAGGCGCATAAATGCTATCATATCCACAACTCCAAGCTAAGTGAAAAATATTTGAAAGGCAGTCAAACCCGCCCCAACTGATCCTCTTTGGAAAAATATCGCTTCTGCAGCCAGAAGGCCACATTCACCAGGGCGATCAGGGCCGGCACTTCGACCAGCGGGCCGATCACCGCCGTGAACGCGACGCCCGATTCGATGCCGAACACGGCGACCGCAACGGCGATCGCCAGCTCGAAGTTGTTGCCGGCGGCGGTAAAGGCCACGGTTGCCGTCTTGCTGTAATCGGCGCCAGCCTTGACCCCCATCATGAAACTGACCAGGAACATGATGACGAAGTAGATCAGCAGCGGGACGGCAATCCGCACCACATCCAGCGGGATGGTCACGATCATCTCGCCCTTGAGGCTGAACATCACAACGATGGTGAACAGCAGCGCGACCAGGGTGATCGGGCTGATTTTCGGGATGAAGGTCTCTTCGTACCACTGCCGGCCCTTGAGCGGGATCAGGGTGTAACGGGTCGCAATGCCGGCGATGAACGGGATGCCGAGATAGATCAACACGCTCTCGGCGATCTGGCCGATGGTCACCTCGACCACCGCCCCCTCGAGGCCGAGCAGCGGCGGCAGCACGGTGATGAACAGCCAGGCATAGACGCTGTAGAAGAGCACCTGGAAGATGCTGTTGAAAGCGACCAGGCCGGCGCAGTACTCGGTGTTGCCCTTGGCCAGCTCGTTCCAGACGATGACCATGGCGATGCAGCGGGCCAGGCCGATCATGATCAGGCCGACCATGTACTCCGGGTAGCCGGACAAAAAGGTGATCGCCAGCACGAACATCAGGATCGGGCCGATCACCCAGTTCTGCAGCAGCGACAGGCCGAGGATCTTGCGATTGCGGAACACCTCGCCGAGTTCCTCGTACTTCACCTTGGCCAACGGCGGGTACATCATCAGGATCAGGCCGAAGGCGATCGGCAGGTTGGTCGTGCCGACAGTGAATAGATTGACCAGATCCTTGACGCCGGGCACCAACCAGCCCCCGATCACACCGACAAACATCGCCAGGAAAATCCACAGCGTGAGATAGCGGTCGAGGAAAGACAGTTTCCTGGTCAGGCCGTGTTCCATATCTTCCCCCCTGAAGACTGAAGGTTATGTTGCCTTGACGATGCTGCCGCGCGGCAGTTTCATGGATAACAGGGCGGCAGCCATGACAAACGCAGCCGACACCCAGAGACAACCGGCCAGCCCTGCCAGTTGAAACACCACGCCAGATAGCAGCGTGCCGACCAGGCGGCCCATGGCGTTGGCCATGTAGTAGAAACCGACGTTCAATGCCGCCTGGTCGCTCTCGGTGTAAGCGAGGATCAGGTAGCTGTGCACCGAGGAGTTGACGGCGAAGACCAGGCCGAACAGGGCCAGGCCGCTGACCACCGTGAGCCAGGGCGACAGGTCGAGGCCGACGCCGATGGCGATCAGCGTGGTCAGGCCCGCCAGGGTGAAGGCCCCGGCCGATGCCGTGCCGCCACGGGGCGTGCCGCCGCCAAGTACCGTCTTGAGCAGGCCGGGAGCCAGCGCCTGAACGCCGCCGTAGCCGATCACCCACAACGCCAGGAAGCTGCCCACTTCGGCATGGCTCCAGCCGAGACTGGCGGTGAGGAACACCGGCAGGCCAACCACGAACCAGATGTCACGCGAGCCGAACAGAAACAAACGGGCAGCCGAGAGCAGATTGATATCGCGGCTTTTCGACAGGATGGCGCTGAACCCGGTCTTCTGCTTCGCCATGCCGATCTCCCGCGGCAGCGAGACCAATGTCGCCAGAAGCACCAGGGCCAGGGCTCCGGCCATGACCAACAGCGAGCCGCGAAAACCGATCCAGGTCAGCAGCACGCCGCCGAGGAAAAAGCCGGCCCCCTTCAGGGCGTTTTTCGAACCGGTCAGCAGCGCAACCCACTTGAACAGGGCGCTGTCGGCATCCTCGGGGACCAGCACCTTGATGGCGCTTTTCGAACTCATCTTGGTCAGGTCCTTGGCAATGCCCGAGAGCGCCTGCGCACCCATCACGTAAGCCACTGACAGGGCGACCGACCAGGACGGGTCGAGCATGGCCAAGGCCGACAGGGCGACCACCTGCAAGGCCAGGCCTGCAAACAGGGTCACCTTCAGGCCCATGTGCGAGCCGACCCAGCCGCCGATCAGGTTGGTGACGACGCCGCAGAACTCGTAGAGCAGGAACAGGAAGGCGATCTGTACTGCGGAATACCCCAGCTCATAAAAGTGCAGCAGCACCAGCATGCGCAGGGCGCCGTCGGTGAGGGTAAAGCCCCAGTAGGCCGCTGTGACCAGCGAATAGTTGCGAAGATCCGTCATGGAGTCGCCTGAAGAGAGTGCGCAACCTTTTGGCAGAGTTCCATCATGCGGTGAACGTAGCCCATCTCGTTGTCGTACCAGGCCAGGACCTTGAGCTGGGTGCCATCGACAACCATGGTTGACAGCGCATCGATGATCGCTGAGCGCGGATCGCCCTTGAAGTCGATCGAGACCAGCGGCCGCTCTTCGACACCTAGGATCCCCTTGAGATAGCTATGCTCGGCTTCCCTGAACAAGTCGTTGACCTCCTCCGCGGTGACCGGCCGCTGCATTTCGAACACCGCGTCGGTGATCGAGGCGTTGAGCAGCGGCACCCGTACCGCGTGGCCGTTGAGCTTGCCCTGCAGTTCCGGATAGATCAAGGTGATGGCCGTCGCCGAACCGGTTGTGGTCGGGATCAATGACAGGCTGGCAGCCCGGGCGCGTCGGAGGTCCTTGTGCGGGGCATCGACGATGATCTGGGTGTTGGTCTGATCGTGAATGGTGGTGATGACGCCGTGCTCGATACCGATTTGCTCGTACAGCACCTTGACCACTGGCGCCAGGCAGTTGGTTGTACAAGATGCTGCTGTCAGCAGGTGGTGCTTATCCGGTTCGTAAAGATGATCATTGACCCCCATGACGATATTCAGGGCGCCTTTTTTGATCGGTGCGGCGACAATCACCTTTTTCACCCCGCGGTCGAAGTAAGGCTGGAGAAGCTCCGGTTTGACGAACTTGCCGGAGGCTTCGATGACGATATCGACGCCCAGCTCATCCCAGACAACCTCACCGGGGGTCTGCATGTCGCTGAAACCGACTGGCTTGCCGTCAATCACCAACCCACCGTCGGCAGCCCCGATGTCACGCTGCCAACGACCATGCACCGAATCGAACTCCAGCAGGTGAGCGGCTGTCTCCGGGCCGCCTTTGACTTCATTGATATGGACGATTTCGAAATCCGGCCAATCCCAGGCTGTTCTCAAGGCGAGACGACCCATCCGGCCGAATCCGTTGATACCGACACGAATACTCATTTGAGGGCCTCCCTTAGTGGCTCTCGCCGGCCTGCTTGACCTGCCTGGACGGATATTTGCCGGGCAAAGAAATCAGCATATTGGCTGATCCTGTTGTTTTTGGAACGTCCGCAGCCTTTTCAGCGCAAACCTATGCACCTGGCTGCCGGCCAAATGTTTTTCCAGGACTGGTTGCAATTCCCGAATCAGAACGTTTTTGTCAATGAGACAGTAATACATCCAGACCCCCTGCTTGCGGTCACTGACCCAGCCGGTTCTTTTCAGGTAGGCCAGGTGACGCGAGACGGTCGACTGCGGCAGTTCGAGCGCAGCGATGATCTCGCACACGCACAGCTCGCCGTCGAGGAGCAGCAGCAGGATGCGCAGCCGGGTTTCATCGGCCAGGGCTTTGAATATGCCGGCTTCATTCTTCATGGCTAGAGGATATCCGCCTAGGCGGATCAAGTCAACACCGGGGATCTTTTTAGACCACTCTAAACCAGGCGTGCAAAGGTATCTCATCGGGTTTTCCGGACGGGACACTGCGGGAGAGCGGTCTTTGCGAATTGTCGCATGACGAGCGAACCGGGAAGGCCCGTCGTTGACCATCGGGCCCAGCCTGCGAACCGGCAGGCATGATCAGGCAGACACGCTGCGCTCGGGTCCGGCAGAATCGTTGCGACGAGGGGAACGGACGCGGTCGACGCCCAGGACAGCCGGTCCGCTCTGCTGGTACAAATTGATGATCCGGTTGTACTCGACCAAAGAGAGAAAAAAGACCGCCCGATTAAAAAACCGGGCGGCCTTGCGTCGTTATTACAGATCAGGTCAATCTACTCGTTGGCCGCTTTCGGGCAACCGGCACAACCGGCACCGGCATCTGCGCTGGGACAGGCCGCCGGCTTCTGGCCATAGCCCTGCTGATACCAGCCCTCGCCTTTCAGGGCAAAACCGGTTTGTGAGATCAACTTGGCCACCTGGCCGCCGCACTCCCTGCATTCGGACAGAGGAGCATCGGAAAACTTCTGCCGGGCCTCGAAAACCAGCCCACATTCCTTGCATTGATATTCGTACATCGGCATGACTGTCACCTCGTGAAAAAATTCGACGGTAATTTAATGACTTTGCCGGAGGATGTCAACCCCCCAGCAAATCTTGAAGCAGCGCATCGATTTGTTCGATGCCGGCACCCTCCAGCAGTAAGCGCTTGTGTCGCGAGGTTTCACCGCCAACCAGTAAAACCCGACTCCGGGGAATCTTGCAGAGTTTGGCGATAAACATGCGGCAGGCCTTGTTCGCGGCGCCGTCCACCGGCGGTGCGGTCAGGGCGACCTTTAGCTCTTCGCCCTGGAGACCCGCTATTTTGCTGCGGCTGGCACGGGGCTGTACATAGAGGAAAATTTCGACACCCGCGGAAGTGTTACGCAGGCACGGCAGGGTCACTTGGGACGGTCCTCGTCGTCCCCGCATTCTCCGGGATCGAAATCGAAGGCGAGTTCCGGGGGCGGCGGTTCTGAAAACTCCGCATCTTCGTAAGGTTTTTCGGTCGCGCCTGCTGACCCGGATTGCAATTGCCGTGATTCAACCTCCTGCCCATGGTGCTTGACAAACGGCAGTGGTTCCTCAATCAGCCTGGTATCCGCATCATGCTGTTCAATCGCCACCGCGTTCAGATCGAGCATCCTGATATGTTTTTCCAGCAGGCCTCGCAGGCTGACTTCAAAATCTATCTTCTGTCGTTTGATTTCCTGGAGTTCATTGACTAATTCCTGGCGTCGCTCTTCTGCGTTATGCATCAGCCGCTCAACCTTGATTTCAGCCTCGGCCATCATGACATCGACTTCACGTCGGGCCGTCGACTTCAACTCGTCTGTAAGCTTCTGGGCCGTCACCAGGGTTTTTTTGAGGTTTTCCTCGCGATCGCGCATCTCCGCCAGACTTGCTTTATCTCGTGCTAGTTCCTCCATCAGATCTATATTTTCACGAATCAACCTCTCCAGTTCCTCGGCCAGGAGTTCGAGGAACCGGTCGACACCGGCTTTTTCATAACCGAAAGGGCGCGATTTAAATTGTTGCTGCTGGATATCGATCGGGCTGATTTTCATGATAACCGCCTAGATACCGCCATAGGTCAATTTGTACTGGATTTGGGCAAGAATATTCTGCAGTACTCCGATCAGAATCAGCAAGGCAATCGGAGTAAAGTCCATACCGCCAAACTGCAGGGGTAGAATTCTCCGTATACGGCTAAAAACGGGCTCAGTTGCGTTGTACAGGAAGCGAACAATCGGGTTGTACGGGTCCGGGTTGACCCAGGAGATCACCGCTCTACCTATGACAATCCA
>JAFDBW010000093.1 GCA_019313105.1 Deltaproteobacteria bacterium
ATGACCGCATCACCGAAGATCGGGAAGCCGGTCCCCCAAGTCTGCGCGAGCTTCCAACGATACTTGGGTGCAGCCTTGACATCGGTCCAACCCCCCGTTGCCAGGATCAGACCCGATGCTACAAGCATTGCGACCAGCAGCTTGGTAAATCTAGACATCTTTGTCATCTTCTCTCCTCCTTGCCGTTTGATTTGACGTTTAATGTTCTGCCTGACCGGGTCAGGCGTGCTTTTTAACCTCATAGGCAATAAATCTAACTATTGCGTGAAAATCGTCAATTGTCAATGCACATAGAACAATGTTTTCAGCATGTTGACTGCCACTGGAGCTTGACTGTGACGATTGTATTGGTATGGTTGGCTGGAATACTCAAACGACAGGAGATGGTTATGAGCAAGGCAATCCGCATTCAGGAATATGGTGGCCCGGAGGTATTGAGATGGGAAGACGCTCCGGTACCCGGACCGGGACCGGGCGAAGTCCATCTTCGTCAAACGGCGGTCGGTTTGAATTACATTGATATCTATCACCGTACCGGTCTTTATCCACTGGGAGACTTGCCGGCAACCCCCGGGATGGAGGGGGCCGGAGTTGTCGTCGCAACCGGCGAGAGTGTCGATGCTGTCGCTGTCGGTGATCGCGTTGCTTATGCCGGGCTGCCGCCAGGTGCATATGCACAAGAACGCCTGATCCCGGCGCATCGTCTGGTAAAACTGCCGGATGGTATCAGCGACCAGCAGGCTGCCGGCATGATGCTTCAGGGCATGACTGTACAATACCTTCTGCGCAGCACATTCCATGTCAAGCCGGGAGACACGATCCTGTTGCATGCAGCCGCGGGTGGGGTCGGCCTGATTGCCTGCCAATGGGCCAAGCATCTTGGCGCGACAGTGATCGGTACCGTTGGCAGCCCTGAGAAAGCTGCATTGGCCATGGCCCATGGATGTGACTACCCGTTACTGTATCGTGACGAGGACTGGGTCGCCCGTGTTCGTGAAATTACCGACGAAGAAGGCGTTCCGGTTGTTTATGATTCAATTGGCAAAGACACCTTTATGAAATCTCTCGATTGTCTCCGACCCCTCGGACTGATGGTCAGTTTCGGCCAGGCCTCGGGCCCGCTCGGACCTTTTGACGCCGGGGTGTTGGCCGCCAAGGGCTCGCTCTTTCTGACCCGTCCAACCTTGATGACCTATACGGCCAATCGACAAGACCTTCTGGCCTGTGCCGGGGAACTGTTCGATGTCGTCCTGTCGGGGGCTGTGAAGATTGAGGTCAAGCAGACTTATCCCCTTTCGGAAGTTGCCAGGGCGCACCAGGACCTCGAAGCCCGCAGGACGACCGGATCCACGGTATTGATACCGTAACTGCAGAGGTGCGAGCCGGCCCGTTAAAGGGGGCCCCCCGGGACTGCTGACAACATGGGGTGTCCAGATCACGCTGATGAGACGATTGCTACCGGCAGGTACGGAACTTAAAACTCTTCTTCTATGAAGCCCAAAGGACAGTCAGGCTTTTGCCGGGCAGTATGTGAAGTAAATCGTTCCGCCGGCCCCCTCGGCCCCTTCGGCCCAGATCTGGCCGCCGAGTCGGTGGATAATTCTCTGTGCCCCTGCGAGCCTGATCGTGTCTGTTGGCAGGTTGCCATCCTGCGAGCTGTCGCGGAACGCCTCGAACAGACGTTTTGCCTGGCCTTCACTGAAACCCGTACCGTTATCGCGGACAAACAGAACTTTCTGCTCGCCCCTGTGATACATACCCAGCTCGATCCACCCCTTGCGATTTTCCGGGATAAAGGCCATGGCATTACAGAATAGCTGGTGAAGAACCAGTCGTATCATCTGGCGGTCGGAGACAATCGTGACCCATGGCTGGATTCTGAATTCGATCTCTCGCTCCGGATGCTTGTGCCCCAGCTCTTCCTTGATCTCGAGAGCGAGTTTGTCGACTTTGATCCGTTCCCGCCGCGGCTGATTGACCGGCAGCTCGACGAGTGCCAGGCTCGTGTCCAGTTGTCTGCTCAGCTTTTCGTTGCAATTGGCGATCGATTCAAGAAAGTAACGAGTTTTTTCCTCTAACTCACTGTCGCACTGGGCCTTGAGCAGGGCCATGGAGGTGCTGATCTCGGATGATGTGTTGCGTAGGTGCTGTAGCAAGTCATGGTTGAAGTCCTCGATATCCTTTCTGGTCAGATCGAGATCCTGATTCGATTGCATCAAGGCCTTTTCCCTCTGCGCCGTATCGGCAAGGTAATGCATACCAAGGTAGATTGCTGCCAGGATGAAGACACTGAACAGAAATCGAATTGCGATCTGGTAGTAAGAAGGTGACAGGATCTGTTCCACTATAGCGCCTTGGTCGAACAGCACTGCACCAAGAATGGCGTCTGAAATGATTGCCAGTGGAATCAGGGCCAGGCCCCACAGGAAGAGGCGGGACAGGGATTTTTGTGACAAGGTTTTCGGCAAGATGGTGCTGGCCTCCTCTAGAATTGCCACATTTTAATCACAAACGGTTAATGTCGCAAGGGATTCTTCTGTGAAATCGTCTGGCGCATAATAAAAAACGGCCGCATATAGTAATGCGACCGTTTCGTGACATTGCGTTCTGGCCAGGCTCAGGTTGTTTTCCTTCGCTCCGGTCCGGCATAGCCGGTTCGTCTGTGGGCCTCCCTGATCGGATCCTCGCCGATGACGGCCCAGCCGGTAGAACGGCGAAAGCGCTTGACGAGCTTTCTGTTGAGCAGCAGGTCCAGACCTTTCGGGACCAGCCGACAATAGGTCCCGTCTATTAATTCAACCTGGATAGTCATCGACAACAATAATCCTGCGGTTGGAAAATGAACAAAAAAACATCTTGGTTCATACTATACAGGAGAGCACTCAAA